>JAYUXI010000404.1:0-8864 GCA_043753085.1 Myxococcales bacterium
GCTACTCGGCCAGGCGCATGGGTACCGCAGCGTGATTGGCCTCGACGACGCGAGCGTCGTCTGCAACGGCGGCGCCGAGGCGTCCGAGGGCGCGGTGTGGGAAGTTCCACTGGCCGGCGGCGAGCCCCGTGCGCTCGGCAACACCAAGGGCCATCTGATCGAAGCGCGCGCGGCGGGCGCGGGCTACGCGATGCTCGCCGATCACTCGCTCGACGCCTGGCCGCACTACTCCGTGCAAGCCAACGACGGCAAACGTGTGCAGGTCGCAACCACCTACGGCACGCCGGCTGCGCTGCCCAAGGTTCGCCCGATGCGGCTCGGTGCCGCGCAGGTGCGCGCGTTCGTGGTCACGCCGCGCACCGCCGAGGCCGGCGAGAAGCTGCCCGTGATCGACGCCGCATACGGCGGTCCACACGTGAACCTGGCCGTCACCAGCTCGCTTTCGTTCTCGCGTGCGCAATGGATGGCCGATGCCGTGCATGCGATGGTGGTCGTGCTCGACGCTCCCGGCACGCCCCATCGCGGCCGCGACTACGAGCGGCCACTCTACGGCAAGCTCGGTGAGGTACCGCTCGCGGGCCACAAGGCCGCGCTTTCGGCGCTCGGCGCCGCCGTACCCGAAGCCGACCTTTCGCGCGTGGGCATCTACGGCTGGTCGTTCGGCGGCTATCTTTCGGCGCTGGCAGCGCTGCGGGAGCCCGGCTTCTTCAAGGCGGCGATGGCGGGCGCGCCCCCGGCCGACTGGCGCGACTACGACACGGCGTACACCGAGCGGTATCTCGGACACCCCGGGCCCGACGCCACGTTCTACGACGACGCGTCGCTGCTCAACTGGGCTTCGAAGAAGGGTGCGTCGTCTCCGCTTCTGCTGGTGCACGGCACCGCGGACGACAATGTCTACTTCCTGAACAGCCTCAAGCTCGCCGACGCCATGACCCGGGCCAGTAAGCCCTACGAGTTCATGCCGCTGGCCAACGTCACGCACATGCTTTGGGAGCAAGAGCGCTACGTGGCCACGTGGTCACGCGCAGCCTCGTTTTTCAAAGAGCACCTGTAACGCTGCGAAGGCAAGGCTCGCCGATGTAGGCGTGATTCTCGGACATTGGGTCCGCGGCGGTTGCAGGCGGTGGTCCGGGCCTTAGTATGCTAGCGGATCCGACCAGCGCGGCGGCCTCCCTCGTCGAGGTCGGCCTGGCGTCATGACTTTTCGGCCTTTTGGAGGTACCCATGCATTCTTCTTTCGTCTTCAGATCTGCGACGCCCTGGTTGCTGTGCTCCCTTGCCGTTTTCGCCGCCGTCGCGTGCGGCGACGACGACTTCGACTCGGACCCTCCCGGCGGACCAGGCACGGACGCGGGCGCCTCGTCAGGCGCAGTCAATCGTGACGCAGCCGCCAATCGTGACGCAAGCGATCGCGACGCTCGCGACCTTCGCGACGCTCGCAACGATTCCGCCTCCGATGCCGACGTCGCCTCCGATGCCGACGTCGGCTCCGATGCCGATGCCGATGCCGATGCCGACGTCGTCGCCGATGCCGCCGCCGACGCTTCGCTCGATGCCGCCGTGGACGCGAGTGGACCACGCATTGGCCCAGCGCCCGTCGTGCTGGGCGGCGCAGGCGCGTTCACCATCCTCGCAGAGTCGGCCATCACGAACGTGCCGTCTTCGGCCATCACCGGCGACGTCGGGTTGAGCCCTGCAGCCGTTACGTTCATTGGATTTCCGCTCACGAGGGCGGGCGCCTTTTACACGACGCCGCAGGTCACCGGCAGAGTGTTCGCCGTGGACAACGACCCGCCGACGCCCAGTATGCTCACCGTTGCCGTCGACGACATGCATCGCGCCTACACCGACGCAGCGGGACGCCCTGACCCCACGGCGCTCAATTTGTTGAGCGGCGGCATCGGCTCTCAGACGCTTGCGCCGGGCCTTTACAAGTGGACTACCGGCGTGCAGATCGCCACGGACCTGACGCTCAACGGTGGTTCCAACGACACATGGATCATGCAGGTTTCGGGCACACTGACGATGGCCACGGGTACCAAGGTGCTGCTCCGCGGCGGCGCGCAGGCGAAAAACATCGTGTGGCAGGTTGCTGGCGCGATCACGCTCTTTCCGGGCTCGCACGGCGAGGGCAGCTTGCTGGGCAAGACGGGCATCAGCCTGCAAACCGGCGCGACGGTGACCGGTCGGCTGTTTTCGCAGACCGCGACCACACTGGATCAGAACACCGTCAAAGAACCCAGCCCCTGAATCTGCCGCGGCTCGAGCGCGCGCTGCAGGGTGTAACGTCGGGGCATGAGCAGTTCCTTGCCCGACCTCGCCACCGAGTCCGCAGCCGCGTTCGCGCTGCTGCGTGACTTGATTCGCGAGCCTTCGGTCAACCGTGGCTCGTTCGAGATCAGTGACGGCGACGAGCGCCGCTGCGCCGAGCTGCTGGCCGACTTCTTTCGCGACCGTGGCCTCGATCCGGAAATTCTGGAGAGCGCGCCCAACCGCCACAACTTGGTGGTGCGGCTCAAGGGTACCGGCGAGAAGCCGCCGCTCCTGCTGAACGCCCACACTGACGTGGTCGCGGCCGACGCGGACTCGTGGCAGCACCCGCCCTTCGCGGGCGAGATCCACGACGGCTACCTCTGGGGTCGCGGCGCGATCGACATGAAGCACATGGCCGCCATGAGTGCCGGCGTGCTCGCGCGGCTCGCGGCCGAGGGCAAGCCATTGAAGCGCGACGTGATCTTCACCGCCGTGGCCGACGAAGAGGCCGGCTGCCGGCGCGGCAGCATGTTTCTCGTGGATCACCACGCCGACAAGGTGCGAGCCGAGCTGATGCTCGGAGAAGTCGGCGGCTTCTCCCTCGAGCTATTCGGCACCACGTTCTATCCAATCCAGGTGGCGGAAAAAGGCGTCGTCTGGCTGCGTGCAAAGTACACGGGTCAGCCGGGCCACGGTTCCATGCCCAACCCGAACAGCGCGGTGCACAAGCTGGCCCGCGCCATCTCTCGGCTCGGCAGGCGGCGCATGCCCACGCACCCGACCGAGGTCGTGCAGAGCTTCTTGCACGGCATCTCCGAGGTGATGCCGACGGCGCAGAAGCTGGTGATGCGCAAGCTGACGGTGCCGCAGGTCTCGAGCTTGATCCTCGACTGGCTGGTCAAGGACGACACGCAGCGGCGCGCCTTCGGGGCCATGCTGAGCAACACCGCGTCGCCGACGGTGGCGCGCGCCGGCAGCAAGATCAACGTCATCCCTGGCGACGCTACCCTCGACATCGACGGCCGCACCTTGCCGGGCCAGACCACCGCGGACTTTTTGCGCGAGATCCGTCTCGTGCTGGACGACGACGCCGAGATCGAGGTCCTGCACGAGATGCCGCCCGTCGAGACCGGAAAGGACGAGTTCCAGGTGCTGGCCCGCGCGCTCGAGCGGCACCACCCGGGCTGTCGGCCGTTGCCTTACCTGACTCCAGGCTTCACGGACGCGAAGGCCTACCAGAAGCTGGGAATGCGCTGCTACGGCTTCGCGCCGGTGCGATTCGCCCCGGAAGACAGCGTCGCGTTTACCAAGCTCTATCATGGTCACGACGAACGGATCCCCGTGCAGGGATTCCACTGGGGCTTCGGCGTCCTGTACGAAACGGTGCGCGAGCTGGCCGGTTGAGCGCCCCCGCGAAAGAAGTCCGGTCAGGCTTTACGCGGCGCTCTGCCTTCGGATAGAAAGACAGAGTGTCGAAATGCGCGTTTAGGCGCGTGCAGCCCGGGCCCGCGTCGATCGCGAATCTGGGAGCGTGAAGTCGCTTCGACCTCGGAGGCTTTGGAAAATGGTCAACCCGCAGATGGTGATGTACGAAGAGGAGTTCAATCAGATCCAAGCGGTCGTCGACCGTCTGGTTCGCGACGCGGACGCCAACGTCGTCTTCATCGTCGACAAGAACGGCCAGCTGATCTCCGCCGCCGGAGACACCGACAACGTCGACACCACCAGCCTTGCCTCGCTCACCGCGGGCAACATTGCCGCCACGGGCGGCATGGCCAAGCTGCTCAAGGAAAACGAGTTTGCCACGCAGTTCCACGAGGGGGAAAAGGCGAACATCCACATCCAGCTGGTCGGCAACCGGGTCATCCTGGTCGTGATCTTCGATTCACGCACGAAGCTTGGCCTTGTTCGGCTCCGTGTGAAAAAAGCAAGCGAAGAGCTGAATCACATCTTCGAGAGTCTTCTAAAGAAGGTCTCGGAACCAGGTGCCGACTCGCCCTTCGCAGAAATTACCGACGAAGACATCGACAACCTGTTCAACGATTGAGCTCATCGGCTGCAATGGTTCTGGAGCAGGGCTGGAGCAGCACGGCTCTCGAATCTAGAGAACAGGCGCGCGAGGAAGGATTGCAGTGAGCTTCATCAACTACATGCAGCGGGAGATCAACTGCAAGCTCGTGTACTACGGGCCGGGTCTCTGCGGCAAAACCACCAATCTCCAGTACATCTACGAGCGCACCAACCCCGAGGCGAAGGGCAAGATGATCAGTCTTGCCACGGAGACCGAGCGCACGCTCTTCTTCGACTTCTTGCCACTTTCGCTCGGTGAGATCCGCGGCTTCAAAACGCGCTTCCACCTGTACACCGTGCCGGGCCAGGTCTTCTACGACGCCTCGCGCAAGCTCATTCTCAAAGGCGTAGACGGCGTCATCTTCGTGGCCGACTCGCAGGTCGAGCGTGCCGAAGCCAACCTCGAGTCGGTCGAGAACCTGCGCATCAACCTCGCCGAGCAGGGCTACAACCTCGACACGGTTCCGTACGTCATTCAGTACAACAAGCGCGACTTGCCGAACGTGGCGTCGGTCGAAGAGCTCCGCGAGATGCTGAACCCGACCAATGTGCCCGAATTCGAGGCCGTGGCGCGCACTGGCACCGGCGTGTTCGACACGCTCAAACAGGTCGCGAAGCTCGTGCTGGCCGAGCTAAAGAAGGGCAGCGGCGGCGGAGGCGGCTGAGAAGACGCGCAGTTGCGCTCGCTGCTGTCCGCCAGTCACGGCGAGAAAGGCGGCCAGCTCACGCTGCGCTCGAGCATCGACGTCGTCGAGGCGCTACGAGCCTCGCTTCTTGCTCGATGTGCTCGGCCCTCGATGGCTGGTTCGCGTATCGCTTGCGTGCCCCATCAGGCCCACTGCATGGCAGCGGCGTCTTCGGAGGCGGGCCGCAACGGGCTCTGCGGCAGCGTGGCAAAGACCACTTCGTCGTGGCTGGGCACGATCACGGGGCGCCGCGGATCGGCTTCGCAGGCGCGGATGAAGCAGTACGTGCGCGACAGCGACTTGCGATCTTGCGCGGTCATCTGGGCGAGGAGTGACGGCGCGCTCAGGGTGCGTGCATATTCCCAACTTCGGTACACGGCGTCGCCCACGTGCACGAAGGTGCCGCTGCGCCCACGCAGAGCCACCGCCACGCTGCCGCGGGTGTGCCCGGGCGCAGCGAGCAACACCACCGTGCCGTCACCCAGCAGATCCAGGCTGCTCGGGAAGCCATAGCTGGGCGAGCCGCTGAGGGCGACGGGCCGCAGGCGGCCGTTGCGCTCGAGGTCACGCGGCTCGTATCCGACCGAGCGCTTGCCCCGGAACTCGGACAGCTCGCGCGCGCTGCAGACCAGCTCCGCGTTGGGGAAATCGGCCACGCCGCTGATGTGATCGCGGTGCAGATGAGTGGCCACGACCAGCGAAACGCGCGCGCGCGGGATCCCCAGCGCTTCCAGCTGGCGGGCAACGCTCACGTCGCCCTTGGTGACGCCGAGGACGCGGGCTTGCGCGATCCCCAGGGTTTTGCGGGGCTCGGCAAAGATGGCTTCCGAAAACCCGGTGTCGACCAGGATCACGTCGCCGTTCTGGCGCAGGTGGACCGCTACCGTGTTGGTGAGCGAAAGCCCACCGAGCAGGCTTTTCAGCGGCCGTTCGGCGAATGCGAACCCCGGAGCGCGCAGGCGTCCCGAAGTAAGAAAAAAAGTGTCCCCCCCCATGAGTCAATCCATCCGTGTCGAAAGAGGCGCGATTCAGCGCGTCTGGTAGACGCGGGCGCGACGACCCTTGTCTTTGGCCTTGTTCTTGGCCGTGTAGCGCTTCGACTTGGACCGCGTGGACTTGCGGGGCACTTTGCTGATGACGAGGTACATAGGAACGCGGCCTTTTATGCCGACTCCCGTTTCTGCGCAAGCTCTCGCGCGTATCCACACTCGGCGAAGAGGTACGCGCCGCGCGAGGAGGCCTGCGAGTCGGACGTGCTCGGGACACAGCGGTGCCACCACGCTTCTCGTGCGGTCGTCGTACCGAGAAGGTCACCACGATCCACGCCGGAGCGGCCCTCCACGGCGAATCTGCGCTAGGGTGTTTTGCCAATGCATCGCGTCCGGCTGGTTCACGAGTTCCGCTTCGAAGCTGCCCATCTGCTGCCCAAGGTGCCGCAGGGCCACAAGTGCGCACGACTGCACGGTCACTCGTTCAAGGTCGAGCTCGCGATCGTTGGCGACACCAACCCGGAAACTGGCTGGTTCCTCGACTTCGGCGAGCTCTACGCGCTCTGGCAGCCCTTGTACGACACGCTCGACCACCGCTACCTCAACGAGATCCCAGGACTCGAGAACCCCACCAGCGAAGTACTTGTAAAGTACATTTGGGATACCTTGAAGCCGAAGCTCGACGAGCTCGACGCCGTGACCCTTTACGAAACGTGCAATGCGCGCTGCGAGTACCGCGGCGAGTAGCACATGGCCAAAGCGTTCCTCTGCCGGTGTGAAGATGTGACCCTGCACGAGGTCGAAGAAGCCCTGGCCAAAGGGCACGACGACATCGAGTCTCTCAAGCGCTACACGGGATTCGGTACCGGCTGGTGCCAGGGGAAGAACTGCCTGGCGTCGGCTGCGTCGCTGCTCCGCGCGCACGGCAAGCCCGCTCCGGAGCCCTTTACCGCGCGCCCTCCGTACCGGCCCGTGGCACTTGCCGACTTGGCGGGTCTGGCCGACCTCACCGACGCCGACGAGCGCTCCGGCAAGCCCCCGCACTGACCTGCGTCGTGTCCCAGGTGGACTGGTCGCAGCATACTTCACGCTTGCTCCGGGTTGGGCCCGCGAGATCCTCTCGCCGAGCACCGCCGCCGTCGACCGCGGCGATGGCGCGTGCATGCCGTGCCGTTCGGAGAGCTGCCAGCTCGGTGCGCTCTGGACTCGGTGAGTAGCGCCAGGGACGGCCCGTCGATCGACTACTCGCGCTGCCGGGCGTCCGGCGTCAGAACCTGCGCCGCCAGCAAACCAAACGTGATCACCACGACGTCTGCGCCGAGCAGGTGAAGCAGCTGTGTCCACAGCGGCACGAGGAGCAGCAAGTTGATGACGCCGATCACCAGCTGCACCACCAGCGCGAGCTGGAAGCCGCGGCAGATGCGCGCCAATCGCCCGAGCGACGTGGAGTGCGCGATCCGGCTCGCGCCGAACCAGAGCAGGACCGCGGCTCCGACCGCGAAGATCGGATGGATGACGCGAAGGCGGATCAGGAAATGCGCCGAGGGAGCCAGATCCTGGCTCACGCCGTGCGCCAGCGACGTGGCCGGAAAGAGCGTATCGCCCAGGGCAGAGATGGCGCCGGTGATGCCCGCGAGCAGCAGGAGCGCCGCGGCGATCACCACCGGAAGCCCCGACCGGGTTCGAAGCGTGGGCCGGGTGCCGAACGACGCGGCCGAGGCGGTAAAGGTGAGGGCGCCCAGCAAGAAGAACGTGTTGGTAAGATGCACGGACATGATCACCGCGCGCAGGCTGGATGCATCCAGCGCGACGAGCCCGCGCTTCACCAGGCCGGCGCCCACCAGCGCTTCGCTGATCATGAACGCGATCGAGGCGAGCGCCGGTGCGCGCACCGCCGGCTGCGTGGCGCGGAGCCGCCAAGCCCAGACCGCGAGCACCACCACGAGCAGCAGAGCGATGCCACTCGTGACGCGGTGGGAGTACTCGATGAGCGTTTTGGTGGAGTGCAGCGGCGGAATCACCTGGCCGTTGCACGTGGGCCAGTGCTGCCCGCAGCCGTCTCCGGAGACGCTCTGCCGAACGACCGCCCCCCACAGCACCACCGCGACGTTGGCCGCGAGCACCGTCCACGCGTAGCGAGCGAACTTCACCACTCAGCACGTACGGCCAGAAGCAGTCTTTCGGCAAGGGTGACTCCCGGCTACTCTGCAACTCGTGCTTCGAACTCGTCTTGTTGCAATCGCTTCGTTCGCGTCCTTCTTCGTGCTCGCGCTCGGCGCCAGCGGGTGCGCCAAGAAGCCGACCATGAAACTCAACCACGCCGAAATCAGCGGCTTCCAGCTCGGCTTTCCGCCCAGCGTGTCGGTGGTGCTCACCAGCGTTGTCGACGTGTACAACCCGAACTCGTACGACGTGGCCATCCGCGCGATGCGCGGGCAGATCACCATTCAGAACAAGTACAACGTGCCGCTCAACTGGACGCCCGACAACGGCGGCGTCTGGCTCGCGGCCGATCGCACCACCTCCGTGCGCGTCCCGGTCACCATCCCGGTCGACATGGCGCTGTCGCTGGCGCGCGAAACGCTCATGCAGCCCACCATCACCTACCGGGTCATCGGCAAGGCAGACGTCACCGCGTCGCGTACCTTCAAGGTCGAGAAAGACGACTACAGCGTGGCCGAGATGGGCACCATCCAGACCCAGCAGCTGCAGCTCACGTTGGGCGGCATGGGGCTCAGCTTCAGCTTGCCCGGGTTTGGTCCAGGCAATGGCGTCATGATGCCGGGCGGCGGGGGGCCGGGATCGCCACCCATGCGATGAGCGCCGGAAGCGACGGCCGGCCGTGAAGGCCTTTGGCGCGTTT
>JAYUXI010000405.1:0-3622 GCA_043753085.1 Myxococcales bacterium
AGACCGACGTCGCTCATGCCAGCTGCGATTGCCCGAAACGCCATTGGACCTGGTTCCCGTGTACCGATTTGTTGCGAGGTGCAGGGAATCCCGAACACCGAGGTAAGGATTTCACCGACCTCGATCTCCTGTCAAGGCCCGTCGGACCTCGAGGATCGAGGCTTGGGCCCGATCAGACTTCCATGATGTCTTTTTCTTTTTGGGCGACCAGCGCGTCGACTTGCTTCACGCCGTCGGCGACGGTTTCTTCTGTCTTTTTCTTGGCGCGATCCCCTTCGTCTTCGCTGGAGTCGCCGGAATCCACCAGCTCGGACACGACGTCCAACGCTTCGTGCCGCGCCTTGCGGATCGTCACCTTGCACTCTTCGCCGTACTTCTTGGAGATCTTGACGAACTCACGGCGTCGCTCCTCGGTGAGGGCGGGCATCGGCACGCGGATGACGTCGCCGTCGGTCTGCGGGTTGAGGCCCAGCTGCGACTCGCGGATGGCTTTTTCGACAGCCTTGATGGCGGTTTTGTCCCAGGGCTTGACCAGCAGCAAGCGCGCTTCGGGCACGTTTACGTTGGCCATCTGCGAAAGCGGCGTCATCGTGCCGTAGTAGTCGACGCGGAGGCTCGACAGGAGATCCGGGTTGGCGCGACCGGCGCGAAGTTTGGCGAGATCGCGGCGGAGCGAGTCGTGGGCTTTGGCGAGGTTCGACAGGAGTTCGGTTTGGACGTCATCGAGCATGGCGGACGGGGACGTTACCCGGCCTCCTGCTGGAACGGAAGCAGTGTGGTAAGCCGCCGGCATGGCTCGCTCGATCCCTTGGTTCTGGCTGTGGCTGGTGATGCTTTGCCTGGGCTGCAAGAAATCCGATCCGGTGGCAGACACGATCCCGAGCACGGTCGCGCCTCCGGACGGGATGCTCTGCGAAGGCACCGCCCGCGCTCCCGACGCCACCTGGAAACACCTCCAGCGAGGCGTCGCCGGACTGGCCACGCTGCTGCCCTCGAGCGCATTCGGGGTGCTTGCCGTGGCGGGCGGGCTCGAGGTCGGTGTGGGCGATTTCGTCGATGGAAGCCGCCCCCTTTCGTTCGTGGCGGCCGGCAACGTGCTGACGCCGCAATGGGTCGTGGTGGCCAGCGCCAAGGAGCGCCGCGCGGTGGAAGCCAAGTTCCCCAGCCGCGGGGCCTCGCGCCTGGTGGCGCCCAGCACGGTCGCGCTGGAGCGCCTTCCCGTGCAGGGACCACTCACCGATCCGACCAAGGGTGGCGGCGCCGGTGCGCCGGCATTCGTCGTGTACCTCTCCACCCGCGGAGATCTCGTCATTGCACGCGACGAGGCTTCGGCCGACCTGCTCGCGCCGTACGCGCTGTTCGCCCTGCAGCCGAACGCCAACAAGCTCGCGAGCGAGCCGCACGACGCCATCCTTCGCATCCCGGAGTCGGCGATGCCGGCGCTGTCCAACGTACTGCGGCTGAAGTGGGCGCAAATCGAACTGAAGCTGGTGCAACAAGACGCGGCCGACCGCAAGACCCATGGCGGCCGCGCGCCCGACTTCGGCGATCCGGCCGCCCTCGTGGCCGCCGCCAACGCCATGGTCACCGGCGCCAACGACTACCTGGGCGACACGGGCGACGTGACGCTCACGTTCGACGCCACGAAAGACGGCACCACGCTCGAAGCGGAGGTGCCCTCGAAGGGCGGCGCCTGGACCACGCTTCTGCGAGGACTCACGGAAGGAGGCGGTGCTCCGCTCGCCGCAGAGCCCATGAGCACCCGGCTGGCATGGCTCGGCTACGGCACGCCCGCGGCGCGCACCGACGTGGCCAAGAGCCTCGGCGCCGTGCTGGGCGCCGTCTTCAAAGAGCGCATCTCGGCAACCTCGAAAGACGCGTTCACGCGGGCTTTGGTCTCGTTCGGCGCGAGTGCCGGGCCCTCGGTTCGAGTTCGGCTCGAGTCCGACCCACCGCGCGCCACGGTGCTGGCCACGCCCCCGGACGCCACCGGCGCCGCGTTCCGCCAGTCGGTCGCGGATGGCGTGGGCGTGCTGAAGCGCGAGCCGAAGTTGCGCGACTTTCTGCGACTCTCCAAGGTCGACGGGCCCATCAAGATGAAGGTGGGGCAGGGCAACACCGACACGGTGGCACCGCTGCGCACACTGCTCACCGGCGCAGACACCACGGTGGCGCTGTACCAGCGTGAAAAGTCCGGCACCGTGGCCTACGCGGTCGAGCGCGCACCCAAACTCGATCTGCTGTCCGATCTGGGGGGCGACGCGCCGTGGCTGCAGAGCGTACGGCCCGAGCTGGCGCGCATGCTGCAAGATCTTGGTCCGCGCAGCGTATTTCTGATGCTCTCCGGCGTCGCCTTGGCGAAGAGCGCCGAGGAGCCGAGCGTGCTGGTCGTGGGGATTGGCAGCCGCGATGCCGCGCCGGGCAAGAAGCTGCTCTCGCTGCGCTTGGTGGCGCCCTACCGCTTTGCCCGCGAGCTGCCGCGCCTCGCGGTGCCCGACTTGCTTTTGCCCTGAGGGCGATCGCCCGCTGCGTCGCACGGGAACTTCGCCGTGGAGGCTCGGTCCCGCTATCGTGGGCATCCGGCTTTTCGTCATGACCAAACAACCCTTCTCCGTCCTGTTCATCTCCGTGTTCGTCGCGCTGTTTGCCGCGTGCGGGCGCTCCACCCTCGATTCGTTCCCGGTGGAGATCCGCGACGCCTCGGTCGACGCGCAGGTCGACCCCACGACGTGCACGCCTTCTTCGTGCCCGCGGGGTTGCTGCGACTCCTCCGACACCTGCCGCGCCGGCACCGCCCGCGACGCCTGCGGCACCTTCGGCGAGACGTGCGACGACTGCCCCCGCGAAGGCTTTCCGCTGTGCGACGTGGGCGCACGCAGCTGCGCCCGCACCGTCGACACGTGCGACAGCTCCACCTGCGCCGATGGCTGCTGCTCGATCATCAACGGCTCGCCGGTGTGCCTGCGCGGCAACCAGGACGCGGCGTGCGGCAACGGCGGCCAGGCCTGCCAGGCCTGCACCGACGTCGGCCTCGCCTGCGACGGTACGCTCGGCGCGTGCGTAGGCCAGCCCTGCAACGCCGAGACGTGTCCCGACGGCTGCTGCCTCGGCAACCAATGCCAGAGCGGTCTCGACGCCACCACCTGCGGCGGCGGCGGAAACGAGTGCGAGAACTGCGCCTCCACCGGCCGCGCCTGCACCGACAATCCCGAAGGTACGGGCGGGGTGTGCACCGGCACCCCCAGCTGCGGCCCAGACAACTGCCAAGGCGGCTGCTGCCAGGGCGACGTGTGTCAGCCCGGCGGCGACGACACGGCCTGCGGCGGCGGCGCGATCGCGTGCGATCGCTGCGCGGCGAACGAACAGTGCATCACCGGCATCTGCCAGGTCGTGACCGAGTGCGCGCTGACCTGCGCGGGTTGCTGCCTCGGCGAGCAATGCCTGCCCGGGACCGAGATCAACGCCTGCGGCGCTGCGGGGCTCGAATGCGGCAACTGCGCCGCCACCGGCGAAGCCTGCGTCGACCAAGCATGCGCGGCCACGGCCTGCAACGCGGACAACTGTGCCGGCGGCTGCTGCGACGGCGACGTCTGTCGCAGAGACGAGACCGCGGCGTGCGGCA
>JAYUXI010000406.1:0-3622 GCA_043753085.1 Myxococcales bacterium
CCTCGGCTGCGGCGGCACTCGCCTATCGCGCGTTGATTCATTAGCCCGGCGCAGCGCGGCCCGCGCGCAGCCCGCGGCGCGTGGGCATGGCAGATCGACACGAAGCGTGTCAGATTCAGCGTCGTCACCGCGTAGGTCACTCCGTTGCCCATGTCTGCCAAGCACCGTATGCGCCCGTTCTCCTGCTTTTTCGTCCTGGCGTTGCTCGGCGCCTGCGCGGAGTCCACTGCGGGCGATCCGGGCGGAAGTCCCGATCCGGGTCCGGCAGTGGACGCGGGCCGAAAAGGGACCGTGGATCCGGGGGCGGATTGCGCTGCCCCGCAGCGCTATGCCGTGTCGCTGACCGGTGCAACGTGCACCGATCTGGAGAGCCCGACCGGGGTCTGGAGTGCGGCGCCGCGCTTTGCCGACGTGCCCGAGTCCGTTCGTGACTCATTCTGCGACTACTCGTGGCTGGGAGGCACGCCGCCCAGCGACGCCGACCGCGACGTCGTCCTGGCGCTCGAGGCGGAGGGCGCCACGGTCGGGACGCTTTGCAACGAGCCCGACGATTCCACCGTGGAAGAATCGTTCGAAGTGTGGCCGGCGATCGGTGGCGCGATCGGCTGCGACGTCTGCAAGCCCAACGGACTGGTGCATCGCGGCAAGTTGTTCGCCGTGTTGCCGCCTTTCTCCGGGAAGGGCGCGTTCCGAACGGCTTATCTGCGGCGTCCGGACGGCAACGAGCTCTGGATCAGCTTTGCGCCTCCACGCGGAGCTGCGCAGCGCACGGTGATCGTGCGGCTCCCGGCGGGCGAAGCGGTGCAAGAAGGGCGCGTCTCGGTCGAGTGAGCCCGCAAGGCGAAGCCGAGCTGGTGCGGGATGCACTTTCCGGCTCGCGTGATGGCACGCGGCGTTTCGTCGCGTATGTGCTGCCCGTGGTGCATGCTCGCATTGGCCGCGCGCTGGCGCGCCGCGGGCGCCGCGAAGGGCGAGATGGACGGCAAGAGACCGAAGATCTCGGTCAGGAGCTGTTCGTTGCACTGTTCGAGTCGGACGCTCGGACCTTGCGCGCGTGGGATCCAGCACGTGGCATGTCGCTGCTCAACTTCGTGGGCATGGTGGCGGAGCGGGAAGCCGCCTCGGTGCTGCGCAGCGGTCGCCGCAGCCCATGGACCGACAGCGCACAAGAGCAAGAGGTCCTGGAGCGCTCGATGGTGCCCGACACCGGCACGGAGGCTCGCCTGCTGAGCCGTGACCTGCTGCTCGCCGTGGCAGAGCGTCTGCGCGACAAGCTCTCGCTGCGCGGTCTCGAGCTGTTCGAGCGCCTGGTGGTTCTGGAAGAAAGCATCGACTCGGTCGGAGCGGCATTCTCACTCAGCCCCGACGCGGTGTACGCCTGGAAGAGCCGGCTCGGGAAAGTGGCGCGAGCTCTCGCCATCGAGCTCTCGCCACCCAGCTCGTCAGAACTTCTCGCGGTGTCGCGTAGATCGGAGAAAGCACCATGAGCCACGACGAGCAACCGAATCCCCTCCGAGAGCTGGGCGTCGCGCTACGCGCCGAACGTGCCGAAACCCCCGACGCCGCGCCCGCAGACACGCACGACGTGGAGCGAGTGATGTTCCGTCTGGCGCGCGAAAAGCTCCTGCCCGCAGCGCCTCGTCCGGTCCTTCGCGGGCGCGCCGTGGCGCTGGTCGCGGTGCTCGCCGTGGCGGCAGCCTCGTTGCTCTGGGTCGGCCGTGAGACGCCTTCCGTGCAAGCGTTCGCGGTGGAAGTTCGCAATCCATCCGCGCTCCGCGGCGCGCCGGAAGCAGCGCAGGATGTCGTCGTTCGTGGCACCACGGAAGGGACCCTGGAGCTGGTGCTTCGGCCCGTCACTGCGTCGCCACGACGCCACGGCGCTCGTGTGTTCGCGCGCGGTGCCGACCAGCGCCTCACCCCGGTCGCAATCGCGCTGCAAAGCGCCGAAAGCGGCGCGCTTCGGATCACGATGGACCGGACCGCGCTGCACGATGCGTACGAGCTCGTCATCGTGCTGGGTCCCGAGAGCGGGCTCGGCGACGGACGTGCGGCAGCGGAAGGCACGAGCGATCAGGGTCCAGGCTTCCGCCAGCTACGGCTCGCCGTGGTGCCGTAGTCCCGGCCGAGTCGAGAGCGCGCCCAGAACTCGCTGCGCCGTTCGGCAAGGGAACACGTTCGTGCTCACGTCGACGGCGGCTACGAGTCCGCGTTCAAGAAGTCAACCACGGTAGACGTTGCGCCGCAGGCCAGCGTACCGAGCAGCAGCAGCGTGAGCAACGCACCGAGTGCGACGCCCCTGCCGTACGTCCGCTTGCGCGCCCCACGCCGTCCGAACAGCCATGCCGCAAGCACGAGAAATGGCCACGCGAGGGTTCCCAGCAGCACCATGAGAAGCCGACTGTTCGGGCTGTCCCCACCTGGCAGTGCAACGTAGACACCGAGCAATCCCAGCAGATACAGAGCCGGGGGCGTCACGAGTCCCGCGACCAGCTGCGTGCGTGCTCGTGTACTACTCACGCTCTTCGGTAGGGCCTGACACCGCGGGTTGCAAGTGGAGGCCACCACCAACGCCGGGGTTCGACATCTTCGACGCGAACACGTGCCGATCGGCCCGGCGAAGAGATCGGCGTCTCGCTGTGTCACGCGCAGGGCAGCGACTTCGTGCGCACGCAGTGGCCACGCGCGGCCACGGTGTGCGCAAAGAGCTACGTCGCCGAAGCGGCTGGTGCCTGATACGTTTCAGCGATGAAATGGCGTCACCTCGCAGTGGTCTCGTGTTCTCTCACGGCGTGCGCAGTGACGGCCTGCGGCGACGACCCGAGCTCCAACGGTGACCGTTCGCAGGACCCTCGCGGTAGCGGCGCGAGCACCTCTGGCGCCACCGCTTCGTCGAGCGGAGGCGGCGCGTCCTCGTCGGGCTCTTCCGGCGGCGCTGTGCCGGATGGCGGCGGCAATGCCGCCGGGACGTGCGCCGGCGCTCCCGCGAGCAGCTTCGATCCCGTGGCTGCGTGGCAGCCGCCAGCCCTCGTCGCTTCGCTGATCGTCACCAGCGTTGCCGACAGCGGTCCGGGCAGCCTGCGTGCAACGTTGCAGAATGCACCATCGGGGGCCATCGTGGGATTTGCGCCCGGACTTGCCGGAGCCACGATCGCGCTGCAGTCCACCTTGGAGCTCGGCGAGAGCGTCACCGTCGATGGCAGCGCAGCACCAGGCTTGACTCTCGATGGCGGCAACACGGTGCGCTTGATCCGCGGCAACGGCGACGCGCCGCGCCGCTACGCATTTTTCGGCCTGCGCTTGGTGCGTGGCAAGACCGAGGGATCGGGGGGCGCGATGTCCTTCAACGGGCAAGCGCTCGACGTCGAGGTTGGTGGTTGCACCTTCGAAGACAACCAGGGCACCGAGGGCGGCGCCATTCGAGTCGGCTATCGCCTGGTTTCGAACACGTTCATTCACGACAGCGTGTTCAAGGGCAACCGGGGCGAAGCGGGCAGCACGGGGTTCAGCGGCGGCGCAATCAGCGCCACGGCGACGAACTTGCATGTGGCACGCTGTCGCTTCGAGGGCAACGTCGGCGCTCCCGCGGGTGCGCTCTACACCATTCACGCGCAACCCCTGGTCG
>JAYUXI010000407.1:0-3620 GCA_043753085.1 Myxococcales bacterium
GCTGTCTTGGGTTGGCGTCTTGTCCTTGCTGGGTTCCGGCGCAATCGGCACCGCCGCCTGCGGCGACGACATCGATGCGAGCGACGACGACGCCGGCAGCGGCGGCACGTACTCGGCACGGATCCGCCGCACCGACAGCGGCGTACCCCACGTCCAAGCCGCCGATTTCGGCAGCCTCGGTTACGGGTACGGGTACGTCTTCACGGACGACAACTTGTGCGTCTTGGCCGAAGAGATCCTCACCTCGCACGGCGAGCGCGCCAAGTACTTTGGTGACAAGGCGTACGATCTCGGCAACTCCGCGGCGAGCTCGAACGTAAGCAGCGACGCCTTTTTCAAGATGACCTTCACGAAGGAAGTCGCGGACAAGTACCGCGCGTCCGGGAGCCAGGAGCTTCGCGAGCTGGTGACGGGGTATGCGGCCGGCGTCTCTCGCTACGTACGCGAGCTCAAGGCCGGCGGCCACGCCGGCCGCCACCTCGCGTGCCGCAACGAAGCGTGGGTACGCGAGATCAGCGACGAGGACATGTACCTCCGCTTCTACAAGCTGAACCTCATCGCCAGCTCCGCCGGCTTCATCGACGGCTTCGACGCGGCCGTGCCTCCGGTCGGCGCCGGCGGATCGCGCCAGGCGCCGCCGCCCGACGCCTCCAAGGAAAACCCGCGTGACGTCGAGCGCGGCATGCGCGAGTTGCTGCCAAAGTTCTTCGAGCACCGCGACGGCGAGCTCGGGAGCAACATGTATGCGTTCGGCAGGGATCTCACCGGCGGGGCCGGCATCCAGTTCGGCAACCCGCACTTTCCGTGGTTCGGCGGCGAGCGCCTGTATCAGGTGCACCTCACCGTTCCCGGCAAGATGAACGTGCAGGGCAGCTCCCTCTACGGAGTGCCGATCGTGCTGATCGGGTTCACCGAGAACTTCGCGTGGAGCCACACCGTGTCCACGGCCTACCGCTTCACGCCGTACCAGCTGAAACTGAAGCCCGGAAATCCTCTCATTTACCTGCAGGATGGCATCGAGAAGCCCATCACCGCGGTCGATTCCGAAGTGGAAGTCAAGCAAGCCGACGGCTCGGTGCAGAAGGTCAGCAAGCGCCTGTACCGCTCGGAGTATGGCCCGATGATCCGCCTCTCGAGCAACGACAACTTCGCGTGGAACGAAGCGCAGGCCTTCACCATCCGCGACGCCAACGCAGAGAACTTCCGGCTCATCACCAACTTCTTCCGCTGGAATCAGGCCAAGGATCTGGCCGAGTTCAAAGCGATCCATCGCGAGCTCGTGGCCGTGCCGTGGGTCAACACCACCGCGGCCGATCGCGAAGGCAATGCGTACTACGGCGACATCACCGTCGTTCCCAACGTGTCCGACGCCAAGGCCGAGGAGTGCAAAGCTTCGCGCGCTGCGCTGCTGGCGAGCGGCGCGCCGGGCCTGCCCCTGCTCGACGGCTCCCGCGCAGCCTGCAACTGGGACAAGGCGCCGGGCGCCCCTGCCGATCAGCCCGACATCTTGCCGGCGAGCTTGCTGCCCGCGGTCGACCGCACCGACTACGTCGTCAACTGCAACGACAGCTACTGGCTCACCAATCCGAAGGCGCCCCTGCCGGCCGTGGCCAAGATCGTGGGACTCACCAACTACGAGCAGACGCTGCGCAGCCGCATGTGCCACCAGCAGGTGCTCGACCGCCTGGCCGGCACCGACGGCTTTCCGGGCACCAACGTCACCGTGGACATCGTGAAGCAGATGGTAGTCGGCGGGCGCACGTACTCGTCGGAGAACTTCCGCGAGCAGGTCCTCACCGGCATCTGCAACGCAGCCACGCTGCCCCTCACGAACGACGTCTATCTCGACAAACCCTTCTCGCCCGCCGTGAACGTGGACATCACCGCGGCCTGCGCCGCCATCCGTGACTGGGACGGTCGCAATGATCCGGACAGCGTCGGCTCGCTCGGGTGGGACGAGTTCTTCTTCCGCATCGACACGCTGATCGCTTCGGGCGGGTTGCTACCCTTCGCCACTCCGTTCGACCCCGCAGATCCGATCGATACCCCCCGCGATCTCGACACCACCAAAGCCTACGTGCGCGAGGCGTTCGCGGCGGGTGTGTACGCGGTGCAGCAAGCGGGCTTCGATTTCGAGATTCCGCGCCGCGACATCTCGTACCGGCTCGGCGCGGACGGCACGAAGATTCCCGTGCTCGGCGGCTATCAGCGCACCGGCGCGTTCACCATTGGCCAGGTTCGGAGCCCGATCCTCGCGTCCGGCACGGCGTGGGGTCCGGTCAACTACGGCAACAGCTACATGCAGGTCGTGGGCTTTTTGCCCGAGGGCAAGCTCGACGCGAACACGTTCGTGACGTACTCGGAGTCGATCGACCCGGCGTCGCCGCATTTTGCCGACTACTCGCAGCGCTACGCCAAAAAAGAATGGCTGCGTGCCGCGTTCACCGAGGACGAGATAGCGGCGCAGGTGCTGCCCGGCACCGACGTGACCCTGACCGGCAACTGAGCGACGGAGTCGACGCCGACCCGTACGAACCGTACTGCTGGCGCACGGAGCACCACCAAGCGGGGCAGCCTGGCTGAGTGAATGACCGTCCCGCTGGGCCTCGCACCCGGACGCGCGTAGCATGACGCCCATGAGCGAAACACGATCGTCGATTCTTTCCGAATCGAAGAAGAAGGGGATTCTCGCGGGACTCTCCACGGCTGCTGCGATCACTGTCGGCGTGGCGATCGCTCCGGTGGCCGGCGTCGTAGCGGCCGTGCCCGCCGCATACCTCGGTTGGAAGTGGTGGAGTCACCGCGCGAAGAATGGCATCCGCTTCTGATCCGCGCGACGTCGTAGACCGCGACGGCGTCGTCGAGTTCGGCGCGCAGGTAGGGCAGGGCGCAGCGGGCGCGGTGTACTGCGCGAAGCAGCACGGCCAGAAGTACGCCGCCAAGATCTTCACGGATCCCGCGCTCGCGGCGCAGGAGGCGCGCGCGCTACGGCTGGCGGCACCCGAGTGGTCCCCCGCGCTGCGGAATCGGGGCCACACCGCCGATGGTCGCGCATTCTTGCTGCTCGACTGGGCGCAGGGTGAGCCGCTCGGCGCCGTGGCCAGCGCTCCCGCAGCGCGCATGCACCGGGCCTGGGGCGTGCTGCACGGCGTAGCGCGCTCGCTCGAAGAGATGCATGCTGCAGGCATTCGCCACGGTGACGTGAAGCCCGCCAACGTGCTCTGGCACGCCCCGGCGGCACCGGCGGACGCGCCTGGACGCGCCTTCGCCACGCTGATCGATCTGAGTCTGGCGCATGCGCACGAGGGGCCGCTCGTTGGCTTCACGCCACAGTACGCCGCGCCCGAGCTCGGCGCGCATCCCGGCAGCCTCGCCGCCGACTTGTACGCGCTGGGCAAGACCGCGCTTGCCGAGCTTCTTCCCGCCGACGACGAGCCCGCCCTGCGCGAGCTGCTCGCCGCCGTCATGCACGCGCGGGCGGGAGCTCGCCCCTCCGCAGCCTATGTGGCCGAGCGTGCCCGCCGCGCTCTGGGGCTCGCAGTGCCGGACGGCGAAGTCGAAGCACGCATGCAGCGCTCGGTACGGGCCGCGTACGTGGCGGTGCGCCGCACCGAGCTCGC
>JAYUXI010000408.1:0-8855 GCA_043753085.1 Myxococcales bacterium
CATGGATTCGGCCACGCGCAACGCCAAGGACATGATCAGCAAACTCACGCTCGTGTACAACCGCGCGCGCCAGGCAGCCATCACCAAGGAGCTGATGGAAATCATCGGCGGCGCCGAGGCTTTGAAGGACGCCTGAGCCCGTAGGGACGGCGGCCGACGCGAGTCTAGCGCTGCGTGCGCCCTTTCCGCGCGCTGCTCGTCGGTGGAGTTGGAGGTGGCAGTCACCTCTGCGGGCAGACCGATTGAAAATCGCCGCCGTACGCGCGACCTGGCTTTCTCGAGCACTGGCTCGTCGACGTCGCGCAGCAATGCATCGACGTGTATTACCGCAAAGCCGGGGCTCACCCGCTGGTCACGGTGGCTCGGCATGCGCTCGCAGACGCTGCGATGCTTGGCCTTTCCGGAGGTAATCGTGCAGGTGAGTGCGACCTTTGGCGAAAGCAAAAGCCGCTTGAGAGGATCTGCGAGAGGTGATCAGAGCGTCTTGATGACTGGCCATCCGATGGACAAGCGCGTGCGCGAAGCAATCGTGCGTGCGCGGAAAAATGCGCTTTCGTACGAGGAGATCGCCGAGCTTCTTGGCGTCGGGCCAGCCACGCTGAGTCGCGTGCTTCGCTTGGAGCGAGAGACAGGCGGCGTTCAGCCTCGGCCGCGTGGCGGTGGCAACCCCTCGTTCATTCGCGACGGCGTCGCTGCACTTCTCGAGAAACACGTGACGAAGACGCCGGACGCGACGGTGCTGGAGCTAACGACCGAGCTCTGCGCACGCGCAAAGATCGAGGTCTCGCGCGCTTCGGTGCAATGTGCACTGACCCGGCTTGGCTACACTCGAAAAAAAGACGTTCTTTGCGGCTGAACGCGACGACCCAGAGCGACTCGCTTACTACCGAGATTTCTGCAGGCGCATAATCCGCACGCCCGCGGAGCGTCTTGTTTTCGTGGACGAATCGTTTTGTAAGACGGGCATGCGCCGCGAGCACGCGAGGTCCATTCGCGGCTCTCGCGTTGTCGGCACCAAGCCTGGCCGAAACTGGAAGACCCTCTCTCTCACCGGAGCCCTTCGACTCGGCCGCAGCCCGTGCCTGATGACGAACCGAGGGTCGGTCAACGGGAAAATCTTTCTACGCTTCGTGCGGCGTCATCTCTTGCCCACGCTTTGTCGAGGCGACGTCGTGATCATGGACAACCTCAACTTCCACAAGATGAAGGTCGTCCGAGAAGCGATCGAATCGGTCGGCGCGACACCGCTCTCCCTTCCTACCTACAGCCCCGAGCTCAACCCGATCGAGCTGTGGTGGGGCGATGTGAAGCGCCATCTGCGCAAGCTTCGAATCGATACGCAGGACTTGCTGAAAAGCGCCGTACGCGCTCTCCGCGCCAGGCTCTCGCACACGAAAATCGCTGGCTGGTTTCGCTTCTCTCTCAAGAAAGCTCGCGGCAAGTGATCTCTACTTTCGCGGGCAGGACACCAATCCGGGCTCAAGCCGCTACTGCTGCAAGCCTCGCCCAATAAAGTAACGTCGTCACGCGAACGTTGCCGAGAACAGGCGGGTGTAGGGTACCGTCGCGGGCCCGAGCAGACATCGTCTTGCTCAATGACAACGCTCTCCCCTTGGAGGTTCTATGTCTCGTCTCGTCTCGTCTCGTCTCGTCTCGTCTCGTCTCGTCTCGTCTCGTCTCTGGTCGCGGCATGTTTTTTGGTGAGCTGCGCTGAGGTCGCGGAGAGTAACCAGCCTCCGGAAGTGAATGTCACCACAGGTTCGCTGCTGTCCACCGGGTATGCTTCGAAACGCCTGAGCGTCCTCGCGTTCAACGTTCATATCGGAAACAATGTCTTGCTAGACAAGGCGGGAGGCATTCTCAATCCCTTTGCGGGTCAAAACGGTGAGTTAGAATGCAAAAGCATTGTGTCCGCAGTTGTCCAAGCCGAGCAACGGGGCGAGAAGTACGACGTGCTTGCGCTGCAGGAGGTTTGGGACGAGCCGGGGCGCCGCTGTCTCGTTAAGGACCTCTACAGCCTGTTCCCCTACCACGCTGGGGCCGAGATCGGGGAGCAGGCGCTGCTGGTGCTGAGCAAGCTTCCCTTCGAAAAGCTGCCCATTCCGTCTGCGTCTGCCGATGCCGGCCTGTACTACAGCACGAACGGGGGTACACCGCCGTCGTCCGATTACTTTGGTACGTTTCTCGCGCGGGACGTGAACAAGGGGGGAGCTGCGGCGTATCGGAACACGCTGACGTACGACGATGCTGCCTTTCCCGATTCCCTTGCGGGTAAGGGCATGATGCACGTGCGCGTGAAGCGCGGGGAGGTGAACTACGACCTCATGCTGACGCACGCGCAGTCCGACACTGGCGAAGGTGCCACCCTGCAAGACGTCGTCCGCGACAAGCAGATGGCGCAAGTTGGGCGCTACGTGAAGGACCACTTGCCGCAGCACACTGGTCTTGGCGACCGGAACGCAATCGTATTCATGGGAGACATGAACGCACAGGGTTTGACGACGGCGCTCGGCGGCTGCTCGATCGCTGCATCGTGCCCGACGATGGCAGCCTCGGAGTACGGCAAAGGAATCCGCTCGAGACTGGGGGACCTCGATGGCTTTTACGACGCGTGGTGGACCACGTCTCCATTCGATCTCGGCGTGTCTTTCGTACCGGAGAAACTACAGCGGCTCGATTACTTTCTCATCGACGGAACGGGCTTCGCAGAAACAACGCCACTGGCATCCGCCGCACGCAACGCGAAGAGCTTGTTCCCGCAGTGGGTGCGCACTACCATGGCCGCCGTCGGCAGCGACCACAACGCCATAGCTCTCGACATCGGTCCGAGCAGCCCAAACGCGTCCCCTGCTACCGCGCAAACGATTACAAGTTTCCCTTACACGCCGGATGTGCTGTTCGAAACTCCCGGATCGAACTCGTGGTTCTACCTGCCAAAGGAAGGTTCATACTCAATTGGCATTCCACGAACAGCAGCGATCGCAGGGCTGCGCGCCGACGTGTTCGCAGAGGACGATCTGGGGAGACGCCTTGGTCCGAGCCCGATGTTCAGAACACGGACCGAATTCATCGGTACCTGTCTGAAGCCGGTTGATGAGTGCCTGCTCGATATCAAGACCTACTCGGGCGGAAGCAAAAAACTATATGTCCGTGTCTACGACCCGAACGGCTCGACGACGGGTAGAAGTCTCGTCAAATTCCAGCTGCACGACTGCTCCTCACCCGAGCTCGCCTGCGAGCCGAAGCCCGGTGGAATGCCCCAGCTTATCAATCGTTCCCCTGCGGGGGGAGCCGCGAACGCGACGCGACGCGAAAGCTACTTCGTGATGCGTACCGTCCCCGCTGCAAACGGGTCGAACCAGAACGCAACCTTTCTATTTCAAGACAGCCTCGTCGGCGGCGGAACGATTTCCGACAACTTTACGTTAACATTGACGCGACGGCTCGGGGGACTTGGCGGATGGCCAACTACGACGTTGCTCGACCTCAACTACTTTCAGCCCAACCGAACGCTTTCTCTCCGTGGTGATGAATATGTCGAAGTGAAGGTGGTGCCTTCGCGGCCTGGCCTCACGTACGCTCTGGGTTGGAACACCGACTTGACGTGGCTTACCGATCGCGACGGCCGTACAGTCGACGCGATTAACACGACGTCCCGACTCGATGCCTACTGCGCCGACGAGTCTGGCGGAGACGGCCTGGGTTCCGACGAAGTGAGCATGACTGTTGCCGCTGACGGGGTGGAGATTGGTTTCAGCTATCGCAACGATCTGGATGCCAGCGAGTCGATCGCGCCAATCGTGGTGAGCAGGAGAGGATTCCGCTCGAACGCGAGATTCACTGCAAAGGAGTACGTTGGCGGGTTCGGTGGCACCGTAGACAATATGGGCGAGGCCATCATCCCGACTTTGAGTCCTACCGTCGCCGACAGGCGTTACCAGACGGCCATCGTTCAAGCAGACGGACTTCAGCTCCGCGTTCACTACGGCCTGTCGCACGGGGTGCTCCCGTGATGCGCTTGATGGCCGGGTGCATCGTGCTGAGCTTCGTCGCAGCGTGCGGGGGGAAAGATGCCGTCAACGGAGCCCCGGATGATGCGAGCGCTGGCGACGCAGGCACGGGCCCGCGCGACGAGTGCTCGGTGGTCCGCGGCGCTCGCATGGCGCGGCTCGAAACCAACGTCGAGACGTTCTGTATCGACACCACCGAGGTCTCCCGGCGGGAGTACGCGGAGTACGACATGGACCGGGGCAACGTCGGCGCGGCTGTACCGAGCTTTTGCGATGGCGTTGCGACCGGTAGCGCGGATCCGAGCTGCATGGAGGATCCGTCGGTATGCCAGGGGGCGGCTTGCGACGAGCATCCGCAGGTGTGCATCAACGTCTGCGACGCCATGGCCTATTGTCTTTGGGCAGGCAAGGAGCTTTGTGGCGCGGTCGGCGGAGGAATCCTCCGCAACTCCACGGGAGAAGAATCCACTGCCGGACTACGCTGGCGTGCAGCATGCGGCGGCGGCTTGGATCGAGCCAAGCGCCCGCTGCGGCGTTTCGCGTACGGCGACGCGTACCGAGATGGGCTCTGCAACGCTGGGACGAGCGCCAGCGAGCAGGTTGGTGATCGGGCAGGCTGCGCCGTGGTCGAGAACAACGAAGTTCGAGACCTCAGCGGAAACGTCAACGAGTGGGTCGCCCGTTTCGACGAACAGCCGGGAGGCTTGGTGTCCTCTGTCGCCGTTGGCGGCTCTTTCACCATCAACTTCGACGACGATGAGCTGAGCTGTGCCAGCAACTACGGCACCGGCGCATTCGATGGGGTCGACCCCCAGGTTGGTTTTCGCTGCTGCAAGTCTGCACCGTGACACGGGCGCTGGCCATCTTCATCCTACCGCTTGCGACCGCGCACTGCGCGAACACCGCCACGTTCACGACCGCGCGCGCTCTCCCTGCAGGTACGGTGCAGCACACGCTCGGTTTCGAGTTTGGCGCGACTCGCTTCGCGCGCGAGGGCCGTATCCCAACCGGCGAAGCGCGCGCAGATTCATTTGTCGTGCAATATACACCGAGCTACGGGGTGCGCGGCGGCCTCTCGAATCGGGTCGAGCTCGGTGGAAAACTTGCCGTGGGGACGGTAGAGCTGAACTCCAAGTTTCAATTCTTTGCGAGCCGCCACGTCGCCGTCGCCGTTGCGCCGCGAGTCACTTCCATCGGTTTGATTCCTTTCAGCACCCCGTATCTGTTCCGCGCGCCCATCCTGCTGTCGCTTCAGTCGAACCATTGGTTTTCCTGGACCGTACGCGTCGGACCCGCAGCAGCGGCAGGGAAGGTCACGTATCTTTTCGAAGGGCCGATTACCCTGCACGACTTCTTGGTCGAGGCCGGCAGCGTCTGGATGGTGCATGTTACACCTTCCACCTGGTTGGCCTTCGAGGGGTCCTTCCTTGCCACTCCCGCCAGCGAACGCGTGTTTGCCCCCAGCTTCGGCATTGGGTTGTTGATGGGACCGAGCCTCACGCAAGAGTCTCGGTATCCGTGAGCGGCGCGCTGTTTCCTGCGCGCGCCGTTCACGGACTCGTGCGCCAAACGGTGCGCGCTTTGCGTGCTTCGTGCACGCCGGTCGCGCGATCATGGAATCCTCGGCGGCGCCGAAGCTGAAGGACGCCTGACCCCCGTACGGCCGACCGCGTTTTTTTTCGTGCGCGGAACCTGTCGTCGCGCGCGAAAACGTTGCGGCGTATCGTCGTACTACGTCACCTTTCCGCGCTTCGGACTCGTGCTGCTGGCCACCACCCTCGGTCGCCGCGTGTGGTCTCACCCTCGACGTGGCGCCCGATCCCGGCGACGACGAAACGGACGGAGGGGGCAGCAGCAGCCCTTCGTCCTCGAGCGGTAGCAGCCTGGCCGATGCCGGAAACGACGCGGCGACCGACAAGCCCGACGCGGGCCCCTGCGAGCTCGCGCCGGAGTGCCTCGTCGACGAGCGCGCGGTGTTCGTGCGTGCGGGCGCCTACCCCGAGACCGTGCGCGTGGACACGACCGCCCTGACGCTGGTGGGCGGGCTCGACTGCACGACGTGGCTGCCGCCCGGAGACGGCGGCATGGCCGTGACGCACGGTTCTGGCCGCCGCGGGCGCCGTCGCGCTGGACGTGATCGGCGTAGCTGCCCGCGTGCAAGCGATCGTCTTCGAGACGCCGCTCCCGGCACCGCCGGCGCGTCGAGCATCGCCGCGTTCGTGCACGCCGGGGCCCACCTCACCAGCGTCGGCGCGCAGTTCATCGCCGGCTACGGCAGCGACGGCAACGACGCGGCGGATCGGGCAGCAGGCGCCGCCGGTGGCGCGGGCGATGTCGGTATCGCCGGCGCCGGGGAGTCGACCTGCAATGTCCCGGGGGGTCAGGGCGGCGCCCAGAATACGGCAAGCACGCGCGGTGAACAGGCGGCGCCTGAACCGCCCTTTCGCGAACGGGGATGCGGGTACCGGGCGAAGGCCTCCCCTGCGCTGATGTGCAACCAGGGCGACGCGTACCATGCGACGTACTTCCGGTGCGGCGGCGGCAGTGACGGCGCTGCAGGTCTCGGCGGGGCAGCCGATCCCACGCTGCTCGCGGTCGGCACCGCCTCCGACGTGGGGTGGCTACCGCCACGCGGCCGCACGGGGAACGCCGGCAGCGCGAGCGGCGGAGGCGGCGGAGGCGGCGGCCAAGCGAACGTACTTGGCTTCGACCGCGAGGGTGGCGGCGGCGGTGCTGGCGGTTGCGGCAAGGGCGGCGACGGCGGCACCGGGCCCAACGAAGCATGCGACGGGGGTGATGGCGGAGGCGGGGGCGGCGGCAGCAGCGGGCAAGGCGGCGCGGCGGACGCGTGGCCGGCGTCGTGTTCGGGGGTCAGGCGTAGGCGGCGTGGCGTCGGCGCGACCACCGCGCAGCTGGACGGGATCGTCGTGGGCGTAGGGGGCACGGCTGGAGCGGGCGGCGACAACGGCGACGGCGGCGCAGGACCGCAACCGGGCACGAACGGCGTGGCCGGCGTGGCCGAAGCTGCGCAGTCTGCCTTCCGAGCCGCCTCTGTCGGATCTCCGTGGTAAGCACGCGGTGATGCGAATCCCCGCTCCGCTCGCCGTGATCGTAGGCGTCGTGCTGGGCGGCCTGGTGGTTCCGTACGCGCTCCGGCGCGAGCGTCCCGCCAAGGCCGCCTTCGAATACGTGCCGCCGCCAGGCTTCTCGCCCGCCACCGGCGAAGCGCGCCGCAAGCTGACGCAAGGGTCGTCCCAGCCTCGTCCGGGGGCCGACTCGTTCTTGCCCGTGCCCGAAATGGACCAGCACCCGGAGCGGCGCGCGTGGATTGGCCCGACGAAGTCGCCGCTCGATCCGGCGCCGCGCATCGTCCAGGTGCACAACGACTCGCACGGCGCCCTCGACGAAAGCGCGCTGTCGCGCATCGCGGGCGAGATGAGCGAGCACCAGCGCGGCCAAGGCTTCACGTACACCGTCACCCAGCAACGCATCGCCACCCGTCCGGACGGCGCGCGGGTCGGCGTCATCGCGTGGAACGTGGAGTCGGCGCCCAACTCGGCGCAGCCGGCCACCCTGCCCCGGCACGCCATCCAGCTGTCGTTCCCCGACAACGAGGGCATTGCCATCGTCACCGCGCAGTTCGCCGCCGCAGACGACGCCGTGCTCGCGCCTCTCGTCGAGGCCACCATCGACGCCGCGATGGGCGTGGCGGTGCGGCCTGCGCCGCTGCCGCTCTGGCTGCGTCTGCTCGCTGCGCTCGGCGGCGCTGCACTCGGCTACCTCGCGTCCCGTCTGGGCAGACCCAAGTCCGAAGCGACGTGACGTCCGCGGGCCGGAGCGTCGCCGTGGAGCTGCGTGGTCAGGGCCTCTTCGGAGGCGCCGCGGCGGTCATCACGGTGCGCCGGGGTCGCGGCCCCACGCGCATCTGGTACCACGGGGAGTCGGCCACGCTCGCGCAGTGCACCGCGCGCGCTGGGCTGCTCTCGACCGAGCTCGTGTTTCCGTCGGGTCGCTCGCTCGGCAGCGTCGAGCACTTTGCCGCGGCGGCCGGCGGCCTGGGGCTGCATCACGATCTCGAGCTCGTCGTGCACGAGGGCGCCGAGCTGCCGCTGCTCGACGGCGCCGCCAGCACGTGGACCGCCGCGCTCGCTCAGCTCCGGATCGAGGCTGTCGCTCCGCCACTGCGCGTCGTGCATGCCGCGGTAGTCACGGTCGAAGGCTCGCGGTACGTCTTCGAGCCGGCAGAGCAGACCGAGGTGCACGTGGAGCTCCGGACCGACCATCCGCTCTTGGCGCGGCAGGCCTCCTGGCGCGGCGACGCCGCGGCCTTCACGCAGGACATCGCGCCCGCGCGAACGTTCGCGTTCACCGCCGACCTCGACGCGTACCTAGCGCGCGGCGCCGCACCGCACGTCGCGCCGGAGCAGGTCGTGATCGTGGGCGCCACGTTGCAGGCGGCAGGCCGGCCCGCGGAAGCCACCGAGCCGGTGCGCCACAAACTGCTGGATCTGATCGGCGATCTGTTCGTACACGGCGGACCGCCGCGCGGTATCGTGCGCGCGGAGGCGCCTGGCCACCGCAAGACCCTCACGGCGCTGCGGCGCGCGCTGCAAGCCGGCGTGCTGGCCGCGGCCTGCTTCGCGCCTGCCCGGGTACACGCCGAGGGACGCCGTTTCGTACCCAGTCCCCTTGCGCTACCCACGCTCGATCATGTGGCCACCGAGCTGAACGTCGACACCCGCATCGGCTTCTTCCGCGGCGACGGCAACCGGGTCCGGCGTGACGCCGCCCTGATGCGCCACGCCTACGCGCTCGAGATCCCCTTGCTACCGCGCCGCGTGTACT
>JAYUXI010000409.1:0-8851 GCA_043753085.1 Myxococcales bacterium
ACTCGCCGCAGGCGATGCGAACGAAAAGTTGAGCACTCGCCGCAGGCGATGCGAACGAAAAGTTGAGCACTCGCCGCAGGCGATGCGAACGAAAGACTCTGCGCGTCACGACGCGACGTCGATCTCGATCCAGAGCTTGCGCGAGGCATCCTTTGGGATCCGCAGTACTCGTTCGCCGGTGTTGAGCGCGTTGGCCGGGGCCGTCCATGGCTCGACGCACACGAAGTCTTTGCCGCGCTGGCTCCACAGCACCCAGACGCCGAAGTCTTCCGAGCCGCGCACGGTGGCGAGCAACTTGTCCTTCATGAACATCGACATCGACGACGACGGGTGGTCGATCAGCTGCAAATCGACCTCCGCGCGGGTGAAGTCGATGTTCTTGTTCACCCTGACCATGCGTTTCTGCACGTTGTCGAACGCCTGCTCGGCGTGGTGGGCAACGCTGAACACGGCCTTCTGCGCATCCGGGACGGCGAAGTACGGATGAAAGCCAAGCGCGAAGGGCATGGGCGTGTCCTCGCGGTTGGTGACCATCATCTCGATGCGCAGTACGGCGTCGCGCAGCAGCACGCGCATCATCGCTTTGCCGGCCCAGGGAAACGCAATGCTGCGGTTCCATTCGGTCACCATGCGTATGGCGCCATCGTCGGCGTCGAATTCCACGACACGGAACTCCTTGTTGCGCAAAAAGCCGTGCTGCGGCTGCTTGCCTTTGCCGCCTTCGATCGAGAACTCGTCGCCTTCGAGCTTGCCGGGCGAAGGAAAGAGGAGCGGGATGCCGCCGCGGACGTTCTTCTGCTTGTCGGCGTAGGTGGCGTCGTCCAGGTAGAGCACATCGCGGCCGCGCACGTGGAAGCGCTTGACGAGGCCGCCGCGTACAAGTGCAATATGCACAGAAGTGCCGGCGTCGCGGTCGTGGAGGTGGAGCTCTCCGGGCGAGCCGAGGCCAATCGCGTACTGACTCATCGGTGCGCCACGTTACTCGCCCCCGGAACCGGGGAGAACGTCCGAAAGAGACGGCTGCGCCACGATTGGCACGATCGTGGTGGGCGCGGCCGGCAAATCGTTGCGCGGCACGCGCGTGTTCTCCACGTCTGGATTGAAAACCGAGCTGGTGAAAAGAATGACCGATTGGGCGAGCCGAGCGATGATCGACAGTACCATCTCGGTGTGGTCCTCGAAGACGTCGATGAGCGTTTCCCACGGCACCACCAGAAGCCGCGCGTGGGTCTTGGCGCGCGCGGTGGCACCGCGCGTGACCGAGGCAAAAGTCTCGAGGTTGGAGAACATCGGCCCCCGGGTGACCTCTTCCTTCGATTCGGGCCATTCCATCTCGATCACGCCGTCGAGCAGGATGTGGAACATGTCGGAGTGGTCTCCGGCGTGAAACAGCTCCTCGCCGGACTCGAGCTGCAGCTCGTGGAACTGCTGCGCTACTTCGGTGAGGCCGGTGAGGGCACCGGGCCCGAAGATGTCGAAGCGGCGTACGATGAGCATGCGCTCGACCAGGCCGAGCTGTCTTGCGCGCAGCAGCGCGGGCGGTAGCTCGAGCTCGGGCATCATGCGCGCGGGCAGGGTCGTACGCTGCGAAAGCAGGTGGGACGAGAGCGAGCCGACGATCTCGAGGGCGATGTCGAAGTTGTCTTCGAAGGTCTCGCGGAAGAACTCGGCGTCGACGGCGAGCGCCACCACCTCCTCACGCGCGATCACGTCGTACGGCATCTCGCAGTCACCCATGACCGCCAAGACGCCGACGGCGCCCGGCGCTGCGACGAAGCCGCGGCTCGTGCCCTTAGCGACCAGCTCGGCCCGACCCTGCATGAGGAAGTACACGCAGTCCGGTAGCGCGTCCTGGTCGAGCAGGCGCGCGCCGCGTCGGAACACCACTTCTTCGGCGTGCTCGGCCAGCGGCAGCAACGCCGTTTCGGAGAACTTGGGCCCCCCCGGCATCGAGCGCAGGTACAGATAGCGTTCGGCGAAATCCATCAGGTGGGCCCCGGTTCGAGGGTGGTGTCGAGGCTGCCGAGCGACGGCCGCGAAGACACGGCGCGCATGGCCTTGGCGGCCTCGTACAGCTTGAGCGCCGAAGGCATGCCGCGCGGCGTGTGCTCTTCGGCGAACGCGTCGTCGACCCACACGTAGCCGATCTCGGCAGCCGCGTTGAGGGCAAGCGCGCGCAGTGTGACGCCCTCTTCGCCCACGATGGCGCGGAGCGCCTGCTCGCCGGTCATGGCCTCGTCGGCAAAAGGCACCGCCGTGCGCGCGCTTTCTGCCGGGTCGCTTCCCGGCAACTGGAACGCGTACCGGACGATCTGCAGGACGACCTCGCGGAACTTGAGCGGCAACGAAGACGCCAGGACCTCGAACGCGGTGGCGCGACGCTGCGGCAACTGGCTGCGCAAGCCGAGAGCCACCGGACGAAAGTCTTCCAGCGGCAAGAGCAGGTTGGTGAGACGCAGGACACGCCCGGTGGCCTGCGCTTCCTTGTCGTGGAGCACCTCGATCAACAGCTCGAGGCTGGCCGACACGTATGCAAATTGCTGCGACGGCGGTGTGGCTTCCGCGTCGGTCGCGCTCGGTGGTGGCTCGAACTCGGCGCGAAGCGCCTCGCGCCAGCGGATCGAGCGCGCCACCTGATCCAGGGTCTTTTGCAGCAACGCCTCCACCGCTTCGAGGTCGAGCGGAAGTTCCGGGTTCTCCCGGCGCAGGCGGTTGAGCGAGCGCAGGAGCTTGAAACGCACCATACCGTCGGCTTCGCGGGCAAGCTGCCCCTGCAACACCCGCACCGCGGCGGCCGTGGGAAAGCGACGGATGGTTTCCGGGAGGTGGCGCCGGACCGCGTGTGGGGTCGACCCGTCGGCCAGCCGCGAGGCCAGCTCGTCGAGCGCCGACTCTCCCAATGCCACCAGTGCGTCGCGCGCGCTTTCGCGCGGAGCACGGTAGGCCAGCAGGGCCACCAGTTGCCGCTGCGACGAGGCGTGCGGATTCTTCGCCAGCGCCGCCGCCACCTCGGCTTGCTCTCGTTGGGTGCTTGCAGCGTGCAGGCATTCGCCCAAGATGGCCGCGAGATCGGGGTTGCCGTCGACCCCCAAGGCAGCTTGCGCCAGAGGCCGGATGAAGTCGGCGCGCCCCGACTCCGTCCACGCGGTCACGAGCTTCTTGGCGGCCGCGAGGTCGACCCATCCGTGGGTCATGAGGCCGACCAGCGCAGTGGCGGCTAGCTCCGGGCGGGGATCCGAATCGACGAAGCGGCGCAGGCCACTTTCCACGGGCTGCATCTGGATGCGCGCGCGGAGTGCCGCCGTGCGCACCTCCGTGTCTCCATGGGACAAAAGGCGGTCGACCAAAGGCAGGACGTCGTTTCGGCCAACCTGCGCGAACAGGTCCATGGCTCGCACCAGCACCGGGGGTTCCGGGTGGTACAAGATGAGCGCGGGCAAAAGCCGACCGTCGCGGTAGTTGGAGAGCAATCCGAGCGCGGTCATGACCTCGAGCGGGCTCTGGCTGTTGAGCGCAGCCACGGCAGCTTCGAGTACCGGCAGCACCAGCTCGCGATCGGTGAGCGTGGGCGACAGATCGCGATTGAGGGCGAGGCTCGACTTGAAGAGGTCCACGTAGGGCCGCCGCAGCCGCAGCGAAACGACGCCCCACACCAGCAGCATGCTCACCATCGACCCGAGCAGCATCCAGCGTTTGAGTTCCTCGTTCACGGGCAACACGGCCAGCCCGAGCAGCACGAGCGCTGCAAACGCCTGCCCGCCGCGCTGGCCCATGATCTCGAGCACCGGCTTCATGCGCCGACGCGCGCTGTCGGGGAGCGGAAAATACAAGATGTCGACTGCTGTACGATGCACGGAATACCGCAACGAGCCGTCGGCGCCGCGAATGAGTAGCGCGCCCAGAAAGGTGGCGCCCATGCCGAACACGGTGGTGCCGCCGAGCAAGAACAGCGGCAGCAGCAACAACGCTCCGTGGGCCCCCACCACCCGCAGCAGGCCGGCCACGCAGAACACCTGCACCAAGAGCGACACCATGTTGGTGACGAGCTGCGTGGTCGACAGGAACTGGGCGAGCCTGGTCGAGCCGCCGAGCACCCGCGTGGCTTCCGCCTTGAAGACATAGTCGCCCAGAGTGAGCGCGATGGTAGAGCTCAGCATGAGCAACAAAAGGCCGCGCCCGTACCGGTCGCGCACCAGGTCCGACGCCTCGGTGCGGGTGGTGCGGTAGGCCTCGCGACGCTTGCCGCGCTTTCGCGGAACCGAGGCTACGCGCAAGCGCGAAGGCCCGATGCCCGCCAGCAAAAAGAAGACACCTCCGCTGACCACGAGACTGCGCGACGATGCGAACTCGAGCACGACCCGCGCAAGACCGCTGCCCACCACCGCGCCGAGCACGGCCCCGGAGCCGACGAAGCCGAGCAGTCGTTTGGCTTGCTCTACCGAGAGTTCACCCGCCAGCTGCAGGGAGAACTGCAGCACTGCCCACGGACCGCACAGCGCCGTCCACAAGTAGAGGCCGTAGATGACCGGCGTGCTCGGTGGCAGCAGCGCGAACCCCGCGGAAACGAGCCCTCCCACCACGAGAAACCCGGTGAGGCCGCTGCGCGTACGCTGGCGCAACATCGACCGGCGGTTCACCTCGGTCATGCAGAGGCCGAGCACCGCGACGGCCAGGTACATGAACGGCAGCTGCGACGCGGTCAGGCGGGTGAGAAAAACCGTGTCGCGCGCGGTCTCGAGCTCGGCGTGGCCAGCGCCCAGCAGCAGCTGGGTAAAGAACGCACCGTAGGCCAAACGGCGCTCACCCGAATGGATACCGGTCCATCGATCGAGGACCGACAAAACACCGTTGGAGGAAGCCGATTCTGGGCCCGAAGACACGCCCTCAACGTAGTCGGCTGGCCGCGCGATCGGTCGGATTTTCACGCGACTCCACGATACCTTAAGGAACGGTCATCTCGTTCGCGGCTCGGAGCGGGCAAGCCGAAGCTTCGCGCACGGGCTCTCAGAACTGGTTGGTGCCGATCACGAGACGAAACGAGTCGATTTTCATCCCTTCCGCCGCGGTTTCGCTACCCACTCCGAACATTGCCTCGAACGCCTGGTTCGGGGTGTTGCTGGTGCGCACACCGATGGCGCCAGAGAAGCGCAGCAAGCGCGGCGAGATGTCCCGCCAGTGCGCGTCGAACACGTTGCCGAGCGACGCCTGGATGGTGCCGTCGAGGAAGACCCAGATCGGCCAGTTGTACTGCACGGTGGCGACCGCGCCGCTGCGCCCGATGAGGCGGTTCCACAGAAAGCCGCGCATGTACATCGCTCCGCCGAACGTGACCTGCTCGGTAAACGGCACCTCACCACGCAAGGGGTCCGCAAAAAGTCCCGTGAAGGTTACACCCAACGTGCGATTCCGGCTCACGTCCCAAAAGGCGCCCGCCGTGCCGCCATAGCGAATCCACGCGGCGCCGCCAGCCGAGCGTACGTCGGCGCCGTGCTCGACCTCGCCGATGATCTTGAACCCGGTCTGGCTGGCCGGCCGACGCGAGCGCGTGTCGATCTGGATCTCGAGGCGCTCGAACGGCGCGACGTAGCCGCGGTCGAAGCCAGGCGGAATCGCGATCCCGCCGCGGCTGGCAGCCCTCAGCAGGCCCTGATCACGATTGTTGCGCGGGTCGTCGATGTTGCCTTCGCTGTCGCCGCGGGTGTCGCCTTCGCTGAAGTCGGCGGAGCGGACACCGACCCGCGTGAGCACGCGGAGCAAGCGGGCGGGCGGCGCGTCGGCGCCTTCGTTGAGGAGAGCTGCGGCCGTGTCCGACGTGGGGGTGACGTCCGCCCCGATGCCGATTTCCTTGATGTTGCTCGTGTAGCGCACGCGCTGCTCGAGAATGGTGTTCGGGCCGAGGCCGTAAAACGGCATGTCCGGGCGCCGCGTGAAGCGGGCGCCAAGAGTGAGAAAGGCATCGGGGCCGACCCGGAAGCGGTCGTTGGCGGTCACGTTCAGCCACTTCGGTCCCCAGAACCCAAAGTGGAAGTTCGCCGCGTTGTTGGGGTGCAGCGCCCTGTTCCAGAACGCAAAGATGCCCACGCTCGGCTTGATGCCGAAGTCGAACAGGGCGGTGGGCACGATGCCGGCCGAGCGGTCCGGGCCGAACGCAAAAAAGTCGATGATCTTGCTGGGCCACTGCTTGCGTTCGGCGTGAGTGACCAGCGCCGCCAGCGGCGTGCGAATTCCGTAGTTCCACACGAGATACGGCGGCAGCAACACCAGCTTCGGAACCACAAGAAGGGCGCGTCCTGGCTCGCTCTTCGGCAGGGCGCCGTAGTCCGGTACTTCCCGCTTCGGGCTGTGCGGGGTTTTGGGCACGCCCTTCCCCTGCGCCAGGCCAGGCAACAACAGCGCCAGTGCGACGAGCGCGCGCTTCACGGTCGCACCAAGCCCACCACGAACAGGCCGCGCTTCGGCCCCCGGTCGTACAGATGGATCTCGAGCGGCGCTTGCACCAGGCCGTTCCATACGCGTACCACGCGGTAACGCGACTTCGCGTCGTCGGGCGTGCCTCCGTCGGCTTCGGTGCGGGGAATATGCACGCACACCGACCCGTCGGTGTAAGCTTGCGAGACGGTGGCTTTCTGGCGCTCGCTCGAAGCACCCGTGGCGACGTCGGCGCGGTAGGCAAATCGGCTTGGTGCGGCCACGCCGGCCTGCAGCGCCAGGTCGATGGCACAGACGCCCTCGGCCGTAACGGTGACGTCGGCGAGGGGCGAGATGCGAGTGAGGTACCGGCGCAGGATGCGCATGCGTCGCTCCTGCAAAACGTCGGTGATGATGCGCTCTTCGGTGGCCACTGCGAGCTGGCCGGCCTTGACGATGGCTTCGACGTCGGCCGGCCGGACGCGTGCGATCACCCGCGCCATCCAGGCGCCGTCGTGCTCGGTCATGCGCAAGAACGCTGGGTTCTGGTAGCCGGGTTTCCATTTCTCGGGTTCGAAGTCCACGGCCCGGAAGTAACCGTAGCCGGGTGTGCGTGGATTCTTTGCGGAGTGCTGCCAGGGCCGATCCAGCAGGCCGAGCGTGATGAAGTCGGTGCCCACGTCCTTGGCGTCGAAGTAGTACGACTTGCCGAGCCGTCGGCTGATGCCGTCGAGCGCCCACTGGCTCCCGAGCGCGTCGGAGATGTCGAGGTAGTAGTGCTTCACGTAACCCGGCGACGACTCGGCCTCTTTCGGGTTGGACGCCTGCCACGTCATCATCGAGTTCTGCTCGCGCGTATCGAAGTGATTGATCCACGCGGCCAGCAGGCGCGCGCCGCGCAGCTCGCGGCGGTCTTCGTGCGGAATGACGTCGTTCGGGTCGTCGCTGCGGACGCCCTCGTAGCGAAACGGGCCGAGCGGCACGCCGTCGAGCCACTTCGACGACTGCATGCGGATCTCGTTTTTGCGGTGCGGCGAGTCGTTCAAGAGGGCCTGGAGCGCCTTCTGGTCGAAGGGCCGCGGCACGCCACTGTTGTCGGTGATTTTCAGGTCTGGCTTCAGCTTGAGGAGCTTCGGGTCGAAGTAGACGACCGAGTCGCAGGGCGTGTAAAAACCGGCTGCATAGTACAAGCGGACGCCGATCGCGGACGCTGCCGACGCGCGCTCTGCTTCGCTGTTCAAGTTGTTCTTGAGCAAGAACTTGCGCTTGTCCTTGGTCTTGATGCGAAAACCAGGCGTGGCTCCGTTGGCCTTGCCTTGGTCGATAAGCCAGCTGCCCGGCTCGCTGTCTGCCCCCGGGTCGAGGTCGTTCTGGCAAGGTCCGACCGCAACCTGCTCGGGCGTTTCGTTGCGACCCTGCCAGCGATTTTGGTACCAGCTCGAGCTCGGCACCTCGTCGAACGCGTTCACGTTGCGCGCCTCGCCTCCGGGGTCGACTTGCAAGAACTTGGCGATCGGCCGGAACGCCATGTTGTCCGCGCCGTCCCAGGCGAACGACGACACGTACTCCGTGGGGATGCAAACGACCTTGTTCGGGTCGTCCTTGTCGTCGGCGTTGCGACACCGCACCGACACCGGCACCGTGTCGGGGTCGACCGACAGCGGCGCGCGGAGGGGAAATCGGGGAGGTTCCGACGAACACCCCGCAAACGAAGTGACGGCAAACATCGTATAGATGGCGCGCACGCGCGCCTTGTTGCGCTGCCCTAGTACCCAGGTCGAAACGATTGGCATGTCGAGTCTGCCCTAATTGGCCGGGTCGGCTTGGAGCTCGGGATCTTTGCCCTGCTCTTTGGTCATTTTCTCGTTGCGCTGGACGATCGCCCACGCAAGGAGCAGCCAGCAACCCACGAGACCGATGTCGATCAGGGCGAAGCTGCGCACCGGCCAACCGAGCATTCCGGCGCAGACGAAGACGAGAGCCGCGCTGGCGACGTCGCCCATTCGCACGAAGAAGGTATCCACGGCTTGTTTCGCCTTGAACTTCATCTCCGTCGTCGTGGGCAGCCAGAGCATGTTGCGCACCGTGTTGTTCACGGAATAGTCGGTCGCATTCTCCGCAATCTTTCCGATGCGCACCACGGCGAGCACGGGCGCAAACGCGATCCCCACCGCGTCGAGCAGGGCGATCGCCGGCAGAATGAAGAACGCAACCTTGAGGCCGCCGAACTTGACGATGCGCGAGACCAGGAAGGTCTGCACGACCATGACGGCGACGTTCACGTAGAGAAAGAACGAGCCGTAGAACGACGTGGCGTACGCGCCGGCATCTCCACCGGCCTTTGCGACCTCCGCCCCGGCGGCCTTGACCAGCGTGCTGAGGATGAACTCGCCGTTGGTGTTCACGAACGTGAACACCAACGAGAAGAGCGCGATGTAGAGCA
>JAYUXI010000410.1:0-8844 GCA_043753085.1 Myxococcales bacterium
GGCACCGGTCGGCTCGGCCACGATGTTCTTGTACCTTCGCGGTTTGAACTGTCCGACGCCGGCGTATCCACCGTTGCGGTTGATGTTCACGTTGTTTCCGAGTGACTCGACGATCTCGGGGATGCCGTTCGGAAGCGTCTGCGTGAACATGCCGACGTGATACCCCGCGCTGTTCCATACGTCGCCGGGCAGCATGGCTCCGTTGGTGATCAGGTCGGAGACCTGGTCCATGACGCTCGTGGTGAAATAACCGCCCGTGGTCCAGGCTTGGCTCACGAAACCCGAGCAGTCCACGCCTGCGGTACAGTCACTCCCGTCCGGCTCGAGATTGCTGCTGGCCGCAGCACCCGGGCCGTACCCCTGGGTTATCAACTTGTCGAAACGAGACACGTTCATGTACCCGCCCCAGTTGTACGGCAGGCCGACGAAGTCGCCCGCGTAGTGGACGATTACTTGTTGGTACGGAGTGACACCGGAAAAGTACGTCTGCCCGCCCTGCGTCACCGTCGGGTACCAGTCGAAGTTGGCCGGGCACATGGTCGGATTCAGATTGGCGGCCGTTGCGCTCCAGTGATGGTTTGCGAACGCTCGACCCTTCGTCAAAATCTGCGTGCGCGACGCGTCCGACGGCGCCGCAGCTGCCAAGGACGGAACCGCCAGAGCGATCAACACGCCGTAGGTGAACAGGGAGCGCTTCATTTCGACACCTCTCCGAGCGCGACGCTGCGGATGCGCAGGCCCTCTTTGGTGGGCACTGCGTACGCCACCTGCTTTCCGTTGAAGATCACGTCCTGGCGAGGCGTGTAGAGGGTGGACGTCTCGATGGCAAAGCGGCCCATCTCCTTGCCGCTCTGCAGGGACGTGCAGACGACCTCGCGCTTCACGTCGACCACGCTGGCCGCCATGTCGACGCGCTCGAGCACGCTGCAGGCCGAATCGCCGCGGACGCCCACGATCCGACCCGACGACGCCTCGCCGAGATCGGCGACCTCCCGCGAGTCGTATCGGAACGAGCCCTGCTCGGCTTCGCCCACGGGGGTGCGGCGGACCAGGATGGCGCGGGATCCAGCGGGGGCGGGTCCGGCGCCGAGACGGGCGAGGGCGGGATCGACTAGGCTTTCGGCGTCGGCGCGCTTCAGGATGATCTGGTAGCCGACCGGCGCGAAGCCGTCGCCCACACCTTGCCGGCGGGAGGGCAAGATGGTTTCCGGCTGGCGCGGCACGTTCGGGCTGCCGAGCAAGTAACGCTCCTGGTACGGGTGCTCCAGCATGACGCGGCCCTGCGACAGCAGGTGCACGATGTTGGCGTCGCGCGCGCCGGCGGGCACCGGCACCTGGCCCGACTGCCGACCGCGTGTATCATACACGAGCACGTGCAGATCGAGCGCGCGGTGCACGGCGAGCTCGCCTTGCGGCGAGACGGCGATGCCGTCGGCGTCTTTCGGGAGGTCCACGGCGAATGCATGCACGATGGCGCCGTCGACGCGGACCACGCGAGACGCGACCGAGTCGAGCACGTAGTAGCCGCCCCCGTTCTGGAAGGCGATCGACTCCGGGCCGCGCGCATGCGACTCGTTGCCGCCAGGGTCGAAGCCGAGGCCGGCCGCGCCCCACGGCACGAGCACGTCGCCCGGAGTGACCAGCTCTTGGCGTGCGGTGTCCCTCGACTCACCGTTGCCGGACCCGCCCTCGCGCGCGCACCCGCTGCCAGCAAAAGACAGCGCAGGCAGTGTGAGGCAAGCCAGGGCGCACGCACCGCGAGAACGTTTGTACATCCGCATCATGCCATGGTCATAGCGCGGCCACGGCGTTGGCAAGGCAGAAAACTAGGCCGCGGCGCTTTTGTCGACGCGGCTCAGGAGCTCCCGCACGACCGGGGCTGCAGTTTTCCGCCAGTGACGCCACGCGAGCACGCAGCCCAACATCGCGATCGCTGCGATGCAGGCTGCCACCGACAACGCAGCGACGCTCTTGTGGCGGTTGCGGCGCTTGGCCACGGGCAGCAGCATGGTCGCTTGCTGCGCGCGCGGCGGGGGCAACTTGTGCAGCGCGGCGGCGCGGTTCGCGTTCGACGTGGAGCCGGGCCGCGGCCCTTTCAAATCGTCCGGCACCCACAGGTCGACCTTGGAAGGGATCATCGGCCTGGAAGGGCGCGCGCCGCCCGGTGTCCACACCTCGATGCCGGGGGGCAACTCGGCGTCGAGCTCGACGTCGTCGAGCAGACTGGCGTTGACCACCACGCGCGGCTCGGCGACCGGCGGCGGTGGCGCCGACCGCGAGGGCACGCGCCGGGGCGGCGGGGCCGTCGGCGTTGGCTTTTTGCCGACCTCACGCTCGCTCATCAGAAATCCATTCCGGGGCGTTTGGTGACTGGCTTCGGATCCACGGGTTTGCGCGCGGGCTCTTTGGGCTTCTCGGCCTGGGTGGATCCTGCAGCTTTCTGCAACCCGCTCGAAATCGGCTTCTGGGGTGGCGCAGGTTTGGCGACTGCGGCGAGGGACGACGCCGCCACGCTGGGTGCCGGCGCGGCCGAGGCCACGGGCGGTGCGGGAGCAGCCGCAGCAGGCGCGGCCAGTACGGAACCGGTGAGCGCGGCGGGCAGCTCGGCCGCGGTGACTTCGGGGGCGCGCACGTGGTTGCTGCCGAAGCGCCACACCGCGCCGCCGATCGCGCCGAGCCCGAGGATCGACGCGAACGCCACGGCCAGCAGGCCCGCGCGTTGCGGTGGGCGACCGAGGCCCGGCACGGTCGCGTGGGCTTCGTCGACCAACGCACCCGTGGTGGTGGGCGCCTGGCGCTCTTCGGAAAAGACGATCGGCATGACGTCGGGCTGGGGCGCGCCCGGCGCGACCTGCAGCGTGTCGCCGTAAGGCGAGCGCGGCAGCGGATCGGCGACGAAGCTCTTGGTCAGGGCGCGCCGGTCGACGTCCGCGCGTGGAGCTGGGCCCGCGCCAGGAGCTGGCGGCGCGTCCGAGATGCGCATGGTGGCGGCAAAGTTCGGGGAGGCGGCGCCGCCCTCGCGCACCGTGGAAGGATCGCCGGCAAGGGTCTTGGCGTAGGCCTGCAGGCCGTCCTGGACGGGCCCGCTCGACACGGCGGCCAGCGCGGAGAGCGGATCTTCACTGGCGCCCGTGCTGCTGGCTTGTGGCGGGCTGCCCGACGCCATGGCCGGGGTTCCGGCGCTGCTGAGTGGCTCGATCGCCGTCCGAGCGCTGGTTGCGCCGTCCGAGCGCTGCGCCGTCTTCAGCAGCTTGCGGAGCTCGGCGGCGAAGGTGAATGCGTCCCGCGGACGGCCGTCCGGATCCTTGGAAAGTGCACTCATGACGAGCCGCTCGAAGGCGGGTGGTGTGGCCACGAAGCGCGAGAGCGGCGGCGGAGCCTCGTTGACGTGCGCGTTGGCCAGCTGCACCATTTCCTCGACCTCGTCGAAGGGACCGCGGCCCGCGACGAGCTCGTACAAGACCAGCGCGGTGGCGTAGAGGTCGGCCGCGCGATCCACGTCTTTGGCCAGAATCTGCTCCGGCGCGGCGTACCGCAAGGTACCCACGAACCGGCCGCGCGTGTCGTCGAGGTTGGAGTCGACCAGGCGCATGACGCCGAAGTCGAGCAGCTTGGTGACGGTGGTGCCGACCGCGGTGCGGTGCAGGAAGATGTTGTCGGGTTTGACGTCGCGGTGGATGACCCCGTTGTCGTGCGCGTGTTCGAGCGCGTCGAGTACGTCGATGCCGATGCGGCACGCGAGCACGAGGTCGAGCGCGCCTTTCTTGTCGAGCACGGTGCGCAGGCTCTGGCCGTTGAGCCTCTCCATGACGAAGTACGGCATGCGCTGATCGTCTTGCGTGGTGCCGGCGGTGATCACGTCGACCACGTTCGGGTGCGAGAGGCGCGCGAGCACGCGTGCTTCCGCTTCCATGCGCCGTGCGAGGTCGCGACGGCCGAGCAGCTCGGGGGTCAGGGTCTTGAGCACGTAGCGCTTGCCCACCGAGACGTCTTCCACGTCGTAAACGAATCCCATGCCGCCCTGCGCGAGCAAGCGCAGGACCTTGTAGACGGTGCCTGGAACCTGGAATCCCGGCGGGTAGAAGGCGGCTTCTCGACTCAAGACGGCTGGAGTCTACCTCAGAATCCGCCAAGCCACGATTCCATGGTCCACAGCAAAAACAGCAGGCTCGACCAGTCACACGCGCCGCTGGCATGTTCTTGCAAAAGGCGCGCGGTGGCGGCCGGAACGAGCCACTCGTGCAGTCTGGCGCGCGGCCCCAGCGCCGATTCGAGAGCGGGCCGGAGCGGGCCGCGGAACCAGGTGCCGAGAGGCACGCCGAAGCCCATTTTTTTCCGCCGTCGGATCGACGGCGGCAGCGCTCCCGGAAAGGCTTGCCGCAAGACGTACTTGGTGATCGGGCCGCGCCGCAGGAGGTGCGTGGGCAGGCGAGAAGCAACGTCCACCAGGTCGAGGTCGAGGAACGGGCTGCGCACCTCGAGGCCATGCAGCATACTGGAGCGATCCGCTTTCACCAGCAGATCGCCAGGCAGGTAGGTGGTGAAGTTGTGGTGCAGAATCCGCTCGAGCGCCGAGTGGCCCGCGGCTTCTTCGAGCACGCTGGCAAAACGGGCGACCGGCTGCTCCCAGCCGACACGCTCGCGCAGCTCGGGCCGGACCAGGTCGAGGGAGGCTCGCAGCGGCGAGTACCGTACCAAACGCTCGGCCTCGCTGGCGCCGAGCTCGCGGGCCAGCCGCACCGCCCTCGCCCGCAGCGACTTGTCGCGGCCGCCTGCGCCCAGGCGCTGGGCGAGGCCGGCCAGCATCCGCCCCGGTCCCGGGGGCACGAGTGCCGATGCTTCGGCGGCGAGAAATCGCACGTAGCCGCAGAAGATCTCGTCGCCGCCGTCGCCCGAGAGCGCCACCGTGACATGCCGCTTGGTGAAGTCGGCTAGGAGCGCCGTGGGGATCGCCGAGCTGTCGGCGAAGGGTGCATCATGCACCCAGGTCAGGCGAGCCAGCAGCGCGTCGAAGTCGCCAGCGAGCGCGTGGGGGTCGAGGCGCAGCTCGTGGTGGTCGGTGCCGAGCTTCTGCGCCACCGCGCGCGCGTGCTCGGTCTCGTCGTAGGCGGCGTCCCCCTCGAACCCCATGGAGAAGGTCGCGAGCCGCGTGCGCGTGTGCCGCACCGCGAGCGCGGTGATCAGGCTGGAGTCGAGGCCGCCCGAGAGAAACGTGCCGACGCCCACGTCGGCGACCATGCGTTTTTGCACTGCGCGGTCCAGCGCGCACTCCACGTCGGCCAGGGCCGCGCGCTTGGTCTGGGCGGTGCGCGTAGCCAGGAGCGGTGCCGGCGAGTGCCGTGCAACGTGCACCGAGCCGCCGCGGCGCAGGGTGAGCTGGTGCCCGGGCGGGAGCTCGTGGACGCCTTCGTACGCCGTGTCGGGCGCGAGCGTGTAACCGATCCGGAGCAACGTGCCGAGCGTCTCGAGGCGCGGCCGAGCCGCGACGCCGGAGGCAAACAGTGCCTTCGGCTCCGACGCGAAGCGAATGCCGCCGCCTTCGGTTCGGGTCCAGAAGAGCGGCTTCTTGCCAGCGAGATCCCGCGCGAAGAAGAGCGTGCCTGCGTCGTACAGGGCGAATGCGAACATGCCCGACAGGCGCGGCACGACCGCAGGCCCGTACTCGCGCCATCCGGCCAGCAGTACCTCGGTGTCGCCGCGGCTCCGAAAGACGTGGCCGCGCGCCTCGAGGTCTTCGCGCAGCTCCCGGTAGTTGTAGATCTCACCGTTGTAGACGACGAGCGTCTGGCCGGGACCGCGCATGGGCTGCCGCCCGAGGAGCGACAGGTCCAGCACCGACAGCCGGGCGAACCCGAACAGGGCGTCGTCCTGCTGGACGCTGGCGTGGTCGTCCGGACCGCGATGGTGCAAGGCGGCGAGCACGCCGCCCATGCGCGCGCGGAGCTGGTCCTGCGCGGGGGCCTCGAACACGCTGCCGAAAATTCCGCACACGCGGCCCTCGTATCAATCCTACCGCGATGCGTCCACCGAGGTTTCGGGAGGCCGCCGTTGCGCTAGGGTGGCCAGCCGTTCGCCGATGCTGAACATTCTCCTGATCCTGCTCGTTCCGATCCTGGTCGCCGCGCTCGCGGCGAGGGTCGCGCGCGCGCGCCAAGTCTTCGGCGAGCCCGCCGCGCCGCTCGTGGTCGTAGTGCTCCTGGCGTACCTGGTGCGAGTCGTCGCGTACTTCGTGCAGCAGAACGTCCAGCTCTTCAGCCACGGCATCGGTGGCGATTACCTTTCGTACCGGCTGTGGTCCGAATACATCGTGGCAATCTGGCAGCGGCAGGGCTTGCACATGGTCCAAGCCGACGAGCTGGCCCAGATGGGCCGCACCTCGCTGCCGCCGAACCTGTTCGCGTTCGTGAACTATTTGAACGGCGGGCCGGCCAACGAAGCCTGCGCTTCGCTCTCTGCGGGCTTTGCGTGCATCACGGCAATCAATCTGTTTTCGCTGTCGGTCGAGCTCGGCGCCGCCACCAAACGCGCGCTCAACGTGACCCTGGCCTTCTTGTTTCTGCCGGGTTTCATTCTCTATTCGGCAGACATGTACAAGGATCCGCTGGTCTGGATGCTGGTCTTCGGCGTGCTCGCCAGCTCGGTCCGCTTGATGACCGAGCTTCGCCCGCGCGACGTGGTCATCGGCACCCTCTGCGCGTGGGCGCTCTGGTACGTGCGTTTCTACCTGGTGTTCCTCACCGTGGCGCCCCTGGCGGTCGGCCTGCTCGGCCTCAATACGAAGAAGCCAGTGCGCACACTGTTGCTGCTGGTCGGCGCCATGGCCGTCGTCATTCCGCTGCTTGCCTACACCAAGATCCTCGGCGATCTGGGCGAGCAAGCGTCTTCCACGTTCGAACTTTCCACGGGCTCCGTGCTGCGAATCAACGTGGCCAAGCAGTCGGGCTCCGGCGTCGTCTTCGACGATGGAGGTCAGGTCTACGGCGCGCTCCACCTCAAGCTGCTCTACACGCTGTTCTCGCCGTTTCCATGGCAGGCCGGCTCGTTCGGCTTCCACATCGGGAAGATCGACGCCCTCGCCTGGTTTTACTTTGCCTGGCGCGCATTCAAGGCGAGCCGCGTCTTGCTGCGCACGCGCCCTGGCCTGCTGTTCGCCTTGCTGACGTTCTTGCTGCCCACCACGCTCGTGTATTCGTTTGCGATGCACAACATCGGTCTCATTTTGCGCCAGCGCATGCCGGTGGTCATCGTCAGCTTGCTGCTTGCCAGTCTGAGCTGGCCCGAAGACCGGCCCGAGGAGCTCGAAAGCGAAGACGAAGAGGACGACCTGGTGGACGACGAATACGAGGAGGCCGCACACGATCCGCTCGAGCCCGAGGTCCGTGCCGAGCCCGGGTGAGTGGCGCCCGCTGCCGCCGCTCGTGGCAGCACTCCTGCTGGGGGTCCTCGCATTCGGCGCCGCGCTCGCGCTCGGCGGCGTGTTTGCTTCCGCGTGTGGATTGCTCGCCGTCTGCGGCGGCGTGCTCATGGCGCTGGCGCCGCTGCCTACCGCCCCCCGCCAAGGCGCGCGCGCGCTGCTCTGGCTGGGCGCGGCGCTCGTCGCGTACATGCTGCTCTCGATCACGCCCCTGCCGCTCTCTTGGCTCGCCACGATTGCGCCGGCGCAAGCCGCGGTGTGGGCGCGCTCGCTCCGCCCTCTGGGCGACACCGTCGGCTGGGCCACGCTGTCGCTCGATCCCACGGCCACCAAGATCGAGATCACCAAGCTTCTGTTGTACGGCTCGGTATTCGTCGTAGCGCTTGGGCTCGCGGAGCGCCGCCACGGCACAAGCTCGCTCGAACGGCTGGTGTGCGCCGTCACCTCCCTTCTCGTCCTCGTTTCGCTCGGGCATTGGGCTCTCGGCGAGTCGCAGGTGCTCGGCCTCTACCAGCCCGAGTTCGCCCACGACCCGCGTCACGTCAGCGTGCTGCTCAACGCCAACCACCTGGCCGAGGTGATGGCCCTGGGCGGCGCGGTCGCCGCGGGCGTGCTTGTCTCGGCAAAAGAACGGCCTCGGCAGATCGAAGCGGCGCTCACCCTTGCCTTCGCCACCCTGGGTTCGGCGCTGGCCGCCTCGCGGGGTGGTTTGCTGGCGCTTGCGGTGGGGGTCGCCCTCGCGCTCGTCGGCAGCACGGGGCGCTCGGGCATGCGCCGCGCACGCGTGGTCACCGTGGCCGCGCTGCTGGTGGGCGCGCTCGGGATCGTGGTCGTCGCCGCCTCCGACGCCATCACGCGCGAAGCCTTCTCGCAGGATCTCGAGAAGCTCGACATCTTCCGGCAAAGCCTGCCCCTGTTGTTCCGCTACGGCCTGTTCGGCATCGGGCGCGGCGCGTTCGAGTCGGTTTCGCCCGAGTCGCGCCGCGACCTCGGTTCGTACGTGTTCACCCATCCCGAAAACCTGCTCCTGCAGTGGTCGATCGAATGGGGCGTCGTCGTCACCCTCGTCGTGATCGTGGTGCTGGCGCGGGCGCTCGCACCTTCGGTGCTGCGCGGGCGCGCGATCATGCCGTGGGGTTCGTACGGCGCGCTCCTCGCGTTCTTCCTGCAGAACCAGGTCGACTACGGCTCCGAGGTGCCTGCCATCATGCTGTTGGTGACGTGCTGTCTCGCGCTGGTCACCGGCGGCGCGCGCGCGAACGCGTCACCCCTGCCCGAGGCGTCTCCCTCGCGTGCGCGCACCCTCGCCCCGCGGGCCCTCGGTCTCTGCACGATGTTCGCCGGCGCACTCACGTTCCTCGGCTCCGACCACGAGCTCTGGGTCGAGGTTCGCGAGCTTACCCGCACGATCGAGGAGCGCACCTTTCCCG
>JAYUXI010000411.1:0-3604 GCA_043753085.1 Myxococcales bacterium
GTTTCGCCTTCACCGGCTAGAACCACCCCGAGCTCGGCGACAGCATCATCTTCATGGAAGTACGACAAGCGGTCCCGACGGCTGGCTGGCGCTGGTAGACACTGACGCCGATGGAACTGAACGATCCGCAGCTCGTGGCTGCCATGCACACGCGTGGCGCGCTGCTCGTGTTCGCAGGCGCGGGCAGCGGCAAAACGCGGGTCATCACCTATCGAATCGCCAACCTGGTGGCCACCGAGCACGTGGCGCCATATCGCATCCTCGCGGTCACGTTCACCAACAAGGCAGCCGGCGAGATGCGCCATCGCCTCGAGGGAATGCTCGGCACGGACATCGCGCGCGATCTGTGGGTCGGCACTTTTCACGCCACGTCCGCCAAGCTACTGCGCCGCTTCGGCACTCCGGTGGGCGTGAGCTCGAACTTCTTGATCTACGACTCGGCCGACCAGCGCGCCATCGTCACGCGCATCGTGCGCGACTTCCACCTGGACGAGCGCCGCTATCCGCCGCGCGCCATGCTCTCGCGCATCCTCGGCGAGAAACAGGAAGGCCGCGGCCCGGAAGACATGGCCATGGACTCGTACCTCGACGAGGCCGCGCAGCGCATCTACGTCGAGTACGACAAGCGCCTCCGCGCCGCCAACGCGGTCGACTTCGAAGATCTGATCCTGCTGATGGTGCGCCTGGCCGAAAGCGACACGCCGGAAGGCCGCACCGTGCGCGGCAAGTTTTCGCACGTGTTGGTCGACGAGTTCCAGGACACCAACAAGATGCAATATGCACTCTTGCGGGCGCTGGTGCGCGAGACCGGCAACCTGATGGTGGTCGGCGACGACGACCAATCCATCTACCGCTGGCGCGGCGCCGACGTCCGCAACATCCGCGGTTTCCGGCACGACTTCGACGGCGCGCAGGTGGTGAAGCTCGAGCAAAACTACCGCTCCACCAAGCGCATCGTCGAGAGCGCGCTGGCCGTCATCAAACCAAGCCGTCAGCGCGAGCCCAAGGAGCTGTGGACCGACAACGACGAGGGCGACAAGATCCGCGTCGTCGCCGTGGCCGACGAGCGCGACGAAGCGGCCGTCGTCGTGGACGTGATCCGCAAGGCCCGCGAGACGAACGTGAAGCTCTCCGAAATCGCCGTGTTCTACCGCGTGCACGCGCAGTCCCGCGTGCTCGAAGAGGCGATGCGCGCGGCGAACTTTCCGTACCAGATCGTCGGCGGCATGAAGTTCTTCGACCGCGCCGAGGTGAAGGACGCACTGTCGTATCTGCGCCTGCTGGTGAACCCCACCAGCGACGTCGACTTCTTGCGCGTGGTGAACTCGCCGGCCCGCGGCATCGGCGACACGGCAAAGGAGCGGCTTGCCGGCGCGGCGCAGCGTGAAGGCGTGTCGCTGTACCACGCGATCGCCAGCTTGGCGGACGCCGGTCCGAACGCACCTCCCGTGAGCGAGCGCGCGCCGCGATCCCGCAAGCCGAAAGCAGAGCAAGCGACGCTCGATCTCGAGCCCGTGCCGGAGACCCCCGCGCCGTTTCTGTTCGACCTCGACGCGATCGCCGCCGGCCAGGGTGCTGGGGCGGCACCGGCGCCGGCCGAGGCCGTGCGCGAGAGCGCGCCACGGTCGTCGCGGCGCCGGCCCACGGCGGCCAAGAGTGTGACCGCCAAGGACGGAGAGCTCGGGGCGCCCCAGCGAAAGAAGCTCGTCCAGTTTTACTCGATGATGGAGAGCATCAAGGACGATGCGCGGGATCTGGGTCCGGCCGAGGTGCTCGACGCGATCCTCGACCGCAGCGGCTTCCGGACCGCGCTCGAGGCCGACGACAGCGCCGAGGCGGAAGCGCGGCTCGAGAACCTGGGCGAGCTTCGCGGCAGCCTCGTGGACTACGAGATCGCGGCACGCTCTGCGGGCGAAGAGCCCAGCGTGGAGGGCTTTCTCGAGCGCGTTTCGCTCGTGTCCGACACCGACGAAAAGGCGGGCCCCGAAGGCGACGACGGCAAGGTCACGTTGATGACGGTGCACGGCGCCAAGGGCCTCGAGTTCGAGTGCGTGGCGCTCACCGGGATGGAAGAAGATCTGTTCCCGTACCGCGGCATGAACCAGGGCGGCGGCATGGACGACGAAGAGCTCGACGAAGAGCGACGCCTTGCCTACGTAGCCATCACGCGCGCGCGCCGTCACTTGACCATCACGCACGCGAGCCAGCGGCAGATCTTCGGGCAAACCCGCTACGGCGCCGCGAGCCGCTTCCTGCGCGAGCTGCCGCCGCGCCACGTCGAGGAACTGCAGACAGGCGCGGCCGCCTCGCAAACGCGGTACGTCGATCGGACCGATCGCACGCAGGTCGATCGGTCCGATCGCATGCAGGGGCGGTCCGCGCAAAAGCAAGAGCCCGTGCGGGAGCCGGGGGAGCGCTACGTCGACCGCGAATACTTCGACGACGTGCCGGGCGAAGCGGCGCCGCCGAAGCGAGCGCCCGGAATGCCCGCGCCCGCCGCAGGCTCCGGCCCCACGCTTCGCCGCGGCATGAAGGTGATTCATGCACGCTTCGGCGAGGGCGAGGTGCGCGACGTGGTGCACCTCGGCGAGCCCGCCGCCGTGGCGTTCTTTCCAGGGTGGGGCGAGATGAAGGTGCTCGCTCGCTTCCTGAGAGCGGCAACGTAACGAAGGAGCTCGAATGAAACAGAGGGGCTCGCAGTGGCGTTCTCCCACCATCATGCGTACGGCTCCTCTCGTTTTGGTCATGGCGTTCTGGGCCTGTCGGCCGGCGGTCACCCTGGACGCAGACCCCGCGGACGCGCTGCCCGCGCTGGGACCCGACGGATCGGTCGTTGCGGCCGCCTCGTCTGCCGCGCCCGCAGCGAGCGCCATACCCCCCGAGGACGCCTCCGTCGCACCTGGCTGCGGCCAAAACATGCCCGAGCAATCTTGCATGCCTGGTTGCGACAGCGATGCCTTCGAGTGCGCGGTCGAGTGCAGCATGCGTTGCGGCAAGTGCGAACAGAAGTGCGGCACGGCCGCGTGTAGCGAGCGCTGCTACGCAACCAACGATCGCTGCCGAAGCGCCACGTGCGGCAAGGCGATGGCAGCATGCGAAGCCAAGGAAGCCGCCGACAAGAAGCGCAATTGGGGCTGTCGCATCAGCGCGGGAGATGCGTGCTGGAAGTACCTGGGCTGCACCTTGTCGTGCGACCAGGGAACCCAAGAAGCGAGGGCGAAGTGCAGAGCTGCCTGCATTCGCAAAGAAAGCAGCGGCTGCAGCGCGGGCTTCCTGTCGAGCGTCGAGTGGACTGGGTGCACGAGCTACGGCCCGCCGCCGCAATGAACAGGCTTCTGGTGGCCGCGGTGCTGTCGACGCAGTGCGGACCTGGCGGCAAGAATGAAAGGCAGCGTCCGCTCGACCTCGAGGCCGAGTCGGTGTGGGTCGCGGCTGGGGAGCTCGTACGGGGCAACGACGATCCCGCGCGCGACGACGAAGCACCTCGGCATCGCGTCGCGCTACGCGGCTTCTGGATGGATCGCACGCTCGTGACCCGGCGAGCGTACCTCGCGTTCGCGGATCGCACCGGCTACCGCACCAGCGCCGAGCGGGCTGGGTTCGG
>JAYUXI010000412.1:0-8819 GCA_043753085.1 Myxococcales bacterium
CGGCTGCGGCGGCTCCGTGACGGACCAGCCCTGGGCCTTGTCGCCGTTGGAGTACTCGTCCCAGCGCGGCGTGTCCTCGGCCATGTGGACCACGCGGCCGATGTCGTGGTTGCCGAGGAACGGGCTCATCACCGCGTTCACGCCGTAGGCGAAGTCGTTGGCGTCGTAGAAGCTGGCCAGGTTGGCCATGCTGCCCTGCCGCATCAGGATGCGCTGCACGAGCTCGCGGCGCGCGGGGAAGTCGAACTGTCCATCCAGCTTGGTGGCCGGATCCACGTAGTACTTCAACGCGGCCACGCTGTAATCGAAGGTCTCGCCGACCATGTAGAAGCGCTGCGCCACCTCCTGCTGGGAAGTGATCTGCTCGCCTACCTTCACGCGCAGATCGGTGAGCCACGAGTCTTCGACGTGCTTGATGGCGTCCAGGCGGAAGCCGTCGATCGCGTATTCTTTGGCCCAATCGATTGCATTCTGCACCGAGTAGGTGCGCGCCTCCTGGACATTGTAGTTCCAGTGCGGGAGGTAGTTGGTGAACCAGCATCGTTTTGGCTCGACCTCCCACCGGCACACGTTGCTGCCGCAGACGCACTCCTGGCCGTCCTTCAGCTTGTCCCAGAACCAGCTCGGGTGGTCCGCGTACACCTGGCTGGTGGCGTGCACGTGCACCATGGCGTAGTCGAAGAGGATCTTGATGCCCTTGGCGTGGGCAGCGTCGATCAGCGCGTGCAGGTCGGCAGCCGAGCCGAAGTGGCTCTCCGGCGCCAGCGGGTCGAGGTTCTTCGGCCAGTAGCCGTGGTAGGCCGAATAGCTGTTGTTGTCCGGATCGGCGCCCTTGCCGGCCACGTCGGCGTTGTCGGCCGGAACGGTGAGCCACAGCGTGTTCACGCCCAGGTCGGTGAAGTAGTTGCTCTCGATCTTCTGCGTGACGCCGGCCCAGTCGCCGCCTTGGTAGTTGCCCGGGGCGCCGGTCACACCCGACACCGTGGCGTTGTTGCTGGCGTCGCCGTCGTGGAAGCGATCGACGAAAACGAAGTACATCACCGAGTCGCGCCAATCGAACACGCCGGCTGGCGGCAGCGACGGCTCGTCGCAGACGGTCTCGGTGCAGGTGGTGTCGGTGCGCCTGCTGTTCTGGCTGCCGGTGCCCTGGCCGTCGTCGACGCGCTCGACGTCGGGCTTGGGATCGGGCTTCCACAGGTCCGACGTGGCGCAGCCGTCGACGCAGAACTTGTACTGCACGGGCTGGCCCGGCGTAACTGGCACGGTGACCACCCAGTTGCTGCCAGAGCGCGCCATGGCATCGCCTTGCAGCCACGACTCGGGGCCGCGGAAGTCACCGCGCAGCTCGACGGAGCTTTCGCCGTTGTACGGGTACGTGAACGCGACCGCGCATTTCTTCAGCTCTTCGGGGCATTCCGGTGGCGCCGGCACGCCGCTGCTGCCGCCGTAGCCGTAGCCGCTGCTGCCCGGTCCACCGCCCTGGCCCGGGTCGAACGCCGAGCCGTCGGGGGGAGTGCCCGTGTCGTTGGTCTTCAGCGGCTGGTCGCCGCATGCCGCCGCGGCCACGAGCATGCTGCCGCCGAGCAGCGCGATGGAGAGGAAGCGGGAAGATTTCATGGTAAAATGCATGGATCGCCTTCGGGCAGCAGCACGAGCAGAGACCAGGCCCCCAGAGGCGCCGGCAGACTGCCTTCTTCTGCCGCGAAAGCTGCGCCGGTCAAGGCGTCGCGGTAGGTTCCTGGTGGAATTTGCACGGGCGTGCGGTCGAGCGGTGACCGCTGCGCCACGACGATCGCGCGGGAATCTGCGGCTTGTCGCACGAACACCAGCCGCTCGGCGCTGCTTTCCAGCGCCTCGTACGAACCGCGGCGCAGGGCGGCCGAGCATTTGCGCAGCCTGCCGAAGGCCTCGGTGCGGATCCGGGTGTCGGCCTGGGCTGCGCCGAGCTCGGCCGGAAACACGCGCCGCGAATCGGGATCGCGGGCGCCGGCCAGGGCGATCTCGTCGCCGTAGTAGATCACCGGCGCGCCAGGCAAAGCGAAGACGAGGCCGAGCGCGAAGGCCTGCTTGGCAAACACCTCGGGCGCTTGCGGATCCGGAGCCGGGGTCCAGCCGTCGCCACCGGCGCTGCCCGCACTCTCGGAGGCGAAGCGAGTCACGTCGTGGTTGCCTATCATGGTGCCGAGCACGGCGCCGGAGCCACGGAACTGCGCTTCGGACTCGGCCATCACGCGGTCGATGTCGTCCAGACCGGTGGTCTCGCTGGCCACCGCCCCGCGCAGCGCCCACATGAGCGGGAAGTGAAACTGGCTGGAGAGCCCCTGCGGCCCCAGCTGGTACTTGAGATCGGCGTAGCCGCCCGGACCGGTGAAGGTCTCGCCAAGAAAAAACAGGGGGTGACCGGCGTGCTCGAGCCGATTGCGTGCACCCCACACGATTCTTCGCGTCAGCGCGCGGGTCATCATCGGCACGGCGTCGATGCGCAGGCCGTCCACGCCGAAACGCTCGAGCCACCAGGTGGCGTCGGCGGCTTCGCGCTGCGCCACGGCGTCGAGTCGGCCGTCGTTGTCGGGCAGGTACGGAGCGAACCAGCAGGTCTGGATGAACCCATCCCACGGGCAGGCCGCCGCGCCGCACACGCAGGTGCCGTCGGTGCCGTTGAAGCCCACGTCGGTGCTGCGTTCCGCAAAGTACGGGTGCTCGGTGTGCATGTGGTTCGGCACCAGATCGAACAGGATGCGCAGGCCGCGCGCGTGGGCTTCGCGCACCAGCTCGTCGACGTCGGCCGCGGTGCCGACGCTCTCTTCGACGACGCGCGCCGCCTTGGGCCAGTAGCCGTGGTAGCCGGAGTAGCGACGTCCAGGCTCGCCCGGAAAGAAGCCGTCCGGATTGTCGTAGAGGGGAGAGAGCCACAGCGCGCGCGCGCCGATGCGCTCGAAGGTGCCGTCGCGGACGGCCGACAAGACGCCGCGTAGGTTGCCGCCGGCGCGTCCGCCCGCTTCGGCCGGTGCGGGCACGGCGCCGTCGTCGCGGCGAAAGCGGTCGACCACCACCTGGTAGATGGTCCAGTCCTCCGGCGCGAGCACCTCGGGCTCGAGCCAGATCGACACCGGGATCGGAATGGCCAGCACACCTTGCCGATCGGCGGCCTCGAGCAGGAAGCGCGCCTTGCCCCCGGCCGGCAAGCCGGTGAGGTCGAAGTGCACTGCGCCGGTCTTCGGGTCGACGGAGACGGGCGACGCGACGCTGCCGGAACCGAGCGAGCGCAGCCGAACGCTGCCGGCATCGACGCCAGTGCCGGAGCGGGCAGCGAGGAACGTGGCCTCCACCCGCGCCGACGTCTCGCTGCGTCCCTCGGCCTTGGTGATCTGCAAGAGCGGCTGGTTGCAGCTGGCGATGTCGACGACGTTCACCTCGTCGTCCGCAGCGGCGGGCGTGGTGCCGCCGCCGTAGTCACGGGTGCCGAGGCCCCGGGTGGCGGCGGTCTCGAAGGTGGTGGTGGGCACGAAGGCGTCGAGCACGCGCGCGCCGTCGTCCACCAGGAAGTAGCGGAACGTGCCGCCCTCCGCCGCGACCTGCACGTGGCGAAAGCCATCGGCGCGGCCAAGATCTTCGAGTGCAATCCCGGGCCGGGCAAAGCCGTCCCAGCTGCCGACGACGAAGACCCGAGCGCTCGCCGACGCCGGCTTGTACCATACATCGATTCCGCACGGCCGCGACGGTGCCAGCTCGGCCTCGGTCGCGCACGAAGCGTTCGCGAGCAGCACCGCCGCCAGGCCCGTGACCAAACTCGAAGCGCGACGGCCCATCGGACGGACGATAGCAAACCCGGCGCGCCCGCGGGGTGGCGCAAGCCGATGCGCGGATGCTAGTGGCCGCTGCCGTGAACACGTCGTCGGCTCTCGGGAAATTTGTCGCCAAGGTCGCGCTCGTGACCCGCGCTTCCAGCGGGATCGGGCTCGAGGTCGCCCGGCACCACGCGCGGGGCGCGGCGGCGGCGCACGCGACGCTCGGCTACGACCAGCTGTCACGCGAAGGCAAGTCGTGAGCGTGCGTGGGCAAGTTCTCCAGGGTGACAACCTTCCCCACCTGCAACGTATGCAGGATGCAACTGTCGACCTGATCTACGTGGACCCTCCGTTCAACACGGGCAAAGTGCAAACGCGCACGCGGCTGCGAACCACGCGCGACGAGACCAATCCAGACCGGCGCGGTTTCGGCGGCAAAGGCTATCGCACCGAGGTACAGGGCACGCAGTCGTTCGCCGACACCTTCGACGACTTCTCGGCGTTTCTCGAGCCCCGGCTCCGCGAAGCGCACCGACTGCTCACGCCGCACGGCGCTCTCTTCGTGCACCTAGACTACCGTGAGGTACACTACATCAAAGTGCTGCTGGATCGCATCTTTGGGCGGCCGTGTTTTCAGAACGAGATCATCTGGGCCTACGACTACGGCGCGCGATCGAAGAAGCGCTGGCCCGCCAAGCACGACACGATCCTCTGGTACACGAAGGACGCAGAGCACTACACGTTCGACTTCGACGCCATGGACCGCATTCCGTACCTGGCGCCCGGTCTGGTCGGCCCCGTAAAGGCCGCCCGCGGCAAGACCCCGACCGACACCTGGTGGCACACCATCGTGAGCCCGACCGGCAAAGAGAAAACCGGCTACCCCACGCAGAAGCCACTGGGTATCGTGGAGCGTATCGTGCGCGTACACAGCAGGCCGAACGACCTCGTGCTCGACTTCTTCGCGGGCAGCGGCACGCTCGGCGAAGCCTGCGCCAAGCTCGGACGCAACTTCGTGCTGATCGACCAGAACCCCGAGGCCGTGGCCGTGATGCAGCGGCGTCTGGCGCCGCACGACGTGGAGTGGCAATGAACCGCCTCGCCGTCCTTTCGCTCTTGCTCGTGGCCTGCAAGGATCCCGCGGCACCCGACGCTTTGCGAGCGGCCGTGCAGCATCCAGCCGCGTCTGCCGCGGACACGTACTTCCCGCTCGTGGCGGGGCGCATCTACCACTACGTCACCGATGAAAACGGCGAGCCGGGCATGATGGTCGCCACCGTGGAACGCACCGACGCCACCCACGGCGCGCTGCACATCGGCAGCAACGTGAAGCGCTTCTCGCTCGACGCCAAAGGGATCGCCTACGACGGCGGCGCCTACGTGCTGCGGGTGCCGCTCGACGTGGGCACCAGCTGGTCGGGCGAGCACGGCGGCACCACGACGATCGTGGCGAACGATGCACCCGTCAGCGTGCCTGCCGGCACCTACGGCAGCTGCCTCGAAACGGTGGAAGACGTGGTGCCCAATGCGCACTACCGCAACACCTACTGCCCGGGCGTGGGGCTCGTGCTGCTCGAGGTCACGTCGCCACGTGGCCACGCGCGCGTGGAGCTGAAACGGTACGGCGAGCCAGTCACGCTCTGAGCCGCGTCAGACGCGGCCGACGGTGCGGTTGCGGCCCTCGGCCTTGGCCCGATACAGCCGGCGGTCGGCGCAGTTCAGCAAGCCCGCCTTGTCCTTGTCGAGCGAATCGGCGAGTGACGCTACGCCCACGCTGGCGGTGACCCGCAGCGCGGTCTGCAGCGGCTTGCCCGTGTTTTCGTCGGGTGCGACCCACGGCACGCTGGCCGCGCCGATCGCCCTGCGCATGCGTTCGGCGGCGACGAGGGCGCCAGCGAGCGGGATGCCGCGCATGATCACGACGAACTCCTCGCCGCCGAAGCGCGCGACCAGATCTTCGGTGCGCACGGCCTGCAGCAGCGTGGCCCCCACCGACTTGAGCACGGCGTCGCCAGCTGCGTGGCCGTGCATGTCGTTGACGAGCTTGAAGTGATCGATGTCCACCAGCGCCACCGAGAGCTCGGTCCGATGGCGCAGCGCAAAGGCGAGCTCGGCGTCGAGGCGCTCTTCGACGTGGTTGCGGTTGTACAGCTGCGTGAGCCGATCGTAGACCGCAGCCTCGTACATGCGACCAAGCGCCTCGCGCTCGTCGTCCGCCATGAGCGCGAAGCGCAGAGTGATGCGCGATCCAAGGCGGATCACGTCGCCGTTCTGGAGCGGCCGCGGAGCGGTGAGTCGCACGTCGTTGACGAAGGTGCCATTGGTGCTGCCTGCATCGGCCAGAGCATGCGCGCCATCGGCGGCGGCGAGCCGCGCGTGCAGCGCCGAGACGCTCGCGTCCGAGAACACATGCGTGCAGTCTACACCGCGGCCGAGGGTGGTGGTTCGCTCCGGGCTGAGAACGAACATCCGCCCGGTCTCGACCGCGCTGGTCGACGTGAGGATCGCTTGCGTGGGGCGTCGCGCTCCCACGTCTACTTCCAGCGTGCGCCGCCGTTCGCTACTGTCGGGCGTCATCGGTTTCCATAATCTAGCAGAGGCGACCTCGTGCTTTCGCTTTTCGGCGGCTGCCCGCGAACGCAAAATGCGCGTGCCGGGCGCGCAGAGATAGAAATCCTGCGAAGACCCGGCAACGCTCGAAGAGGGAGCAAGAACGAGGGCGATCGGAGGCCGGACGATTGCCCCTCCGCGTCGAGTGCTTCGCTTGCTAAGCATCTGCCGTGCTCACGCTTCTCAACGGCATCGCAGGCGAGCTCGTTCCGGCGGCGTCTGGTTCCTGGCTCGACGTGTACGAACCGGCCACGGGCAGAATCTACGGTCGTGTCCCGAATTCGGACACGGTCGACGTGGACTGCGCCGTGGCCGCCGCTGCACGGGCGTTCCCGGCGTGGTCGGCGCGGCCCGCCGCCGAACGCGCGGCGCTGCTGCGCAAAGTGGCGCACCTGCTTCGCGAGAAGCTGGGCGCACTCGCGTCCGACGAGAGCATGGATTCCGGCAAACCGGTCGGCCTGGCGGCCGCCACCGACATCCCGCGCGCGGTCCAGAACTTCGAGTTCTTTGCCGACGCCGCCACGCAATTTTCCAGCGAGAGCCACCTGGACGGCGGGTTCCTCAACTACACGGTGCGCGCGCCGCTCGGCGTGGTGGGCTGCATCTCGCCGTGGAACCTGCCGCTGTATCTGCTCAGCTGGAAGATCGCGCCGGCGCTCGCCGCGGGCAACTGCGTCGTGGCGAAGCCGTCGGAGGTCACGCCGCTCACCGCGTACCGCCTGGCCGAGATCGCCATCGAAGCAGGACTTCCTGCCGGCGTGCTGAACGTGGTGCACGGGCTCGGCAGCGCCGTGGGGAGCGCGCTCACCCGGCATCCGGACGTGAAGGCCATCTCGTTCACCGGGAGCACCCTCGTGGGCGCCGAGATCGCGCGGGTGGCCGCGCCGGCATTCAAGAAGCTCTCGCTGGAGATGGGCGGCAAGAACCCCAACGTGATCTTCGCCGACTGTGACTTCGAGCAGGCACTCACCACCACGGTGCGCTCGTCGTTCGCCAACCAGGGCCAGATCTGTCTGTGCGGTTCGCGCATCTTCGTCGAACGTGCAATCTACATTCGATTTCGCGACGCTCTCGCCGAGCGCGTGCGGACACTGCGGTCGGGCGATCCGCGAGACGAGGCGACGCAGCAAGGCGCGCTCGTTTCCAAGGCCCACTTCGACAAGGTGCTTTCGCACCTGGCTCTCGCCCGCGAAGAGGGCGGCACCATGCTCACCGGCGGCGACCGCATCCAGGTGCCGGGCCGCTGCGAGAACGGCTGGTTCGTGGCCCCCACCCTCATCGAGGGTCTCGACGCCAGTTGCCGGACCAACCAGGAAGAGATCTTCGGGCCCGTCGCCACCATCATGCCCTTCGACGACGAGGCCGAGGTGCTGGCGTGGGCCAACTCGACGCAGTACGGCCTGGCCGCCAGCGTGTGGACCCGCGATCTCGCGCGCGCCCATCGATTCGCGGGCGCACTGCAGAGCGGCATCGTCTGGATCAACTGCTGGATGGTGCGCGATCTGCGCACGCCCTTCGGGGGCGTGAAGAGCTCGGGGGTGGGCCGCGAAGGCGGACTCGATGCGATGCGCTTTTTCACCGAACCGAAGAACGTGTGCCTGAAGGTGTCCTCATGAAGGCGAGTGAGCAGTGAACATGGTCAACGAAACGGCAATCACCACGGCACGCGCCGCAGAGCCCGTCGGGCACTACCCGCACGCGCGCAAGGTCGGCAACCTGCTGTTTCTTTCCGGAGTCGGGCCGCGCGAGCCGGGTCAGAAGAAGATCCCAGGGGTGGAGCTCGACGAGCACGGCGCGATCACCGCGTACGACATCGAAGCGCAGTGCCATTCGGTGTTCCGCAACGTGCGAGTGATTCTCGAAGAAGCGGGCGCCAGCTGGAGCAGCCTGGTCGACGTCACCGTGTACCTCACCAACATGAAGGACGACTTCCCCACCTACAACCGCATCTGGGCCGAGTACTTCGCGAACGATCCGCCATGCCGCACCACGATCGAGATCAACTGTTTGCCCACGCCTATCGCGATCGAGCTCAAGTGCATCGCCACGCTGGAGAGCTGACGTGTCGCGGCTGATCCCGATCAACTTCAAGCGCTGGATCGACGAGCACCGGCACCTGCTCAAGCCGCCGGTGGGCAACCAGCAGATCTGGGCCGATCGCGAGTTCATGGTCACCGTGGTGGGCGGCCCCAACGCGCGCACCGACTACCACATCAACCAAGGCGAGGAGTTTTTCCACCAGGTCGAGGGTGACATCGTCTTGAAGTGCGTCGAATCCGAGGCAAACTCCAGCGGCGAGCTCGAAGACGTCTTCGTCGACGTGCCCATCGCCGAAGGCGAGATCTTCTTGCTGCCGCCCAACGTGCCGCACTCGCCGCAGCGACCAGCCGGCACCATCGGTCTGGTGCTCGAGCGGCAGCG
>JAYUXI010000413.1:0-3594 GCA_043753085.1 Myxococcales bacterium
CGCACCGACGTACCCATCGCGCTGGCGCGAACGACGGACGGCTCGACGACCGCTGCGCTGGTCAACCGCGGCGACGCCAAAACCATTCTTCTCGGCGTCACCATCGGTCTCCTCGGTAGCCCCCCCCTGCTGTTCGAACAGATCGGCGCGGCAAACATGGCTCCCCTGCCAGAAATGACGCTGGCACTTGCCACGAGTGGAAGTGACACCTACGCGTACTTTGCGACCGGCGGCAGCATCCACTACGTCAAGATGGGCGGTGGCGAAGTTGCCCCGAAAACACCGGTGTCGGGCGCCGCGACCATCCACGCGGTGCAAGTGGTGGGAGACAGCTTGTACTGGCTCCAGTCGGACTCGGATCAAATAGGCACTTTGCGGCGCCAGCCGCTGACCAATGGCGTGCTTACGTCGCTTTCCCCCTAGCGCGCCCGGCGCCTCTTCCTGGGCAAAAGCATAGCGGCCTCGTTCCTCGCCAGGGCCTCTGGTAGGGTCGCCGATCGCAATGCCGGGACGAGTTCTCGTAGTCGACGACAGTCCGACGATCCGCCGGGTGGTCACCTCGATCCTCGCGCGTCGAGGCTTCGAGTACGCCGAGGCAGCAGACGGCGAGGTTGCGCTCGCTCTGCTGCGCCATGGGCACACCTTCGACGTGATCTTGCTCGACTTCGTCATGCCGAAGAAAAGCGGCTACCAGTTTTGCCGCGAGCTCGGCGAAACGCCCGCGCTTCGTGTGCCGATCGTGCTGATGAGCGCCAAGGCCGAGGACGTCCGCGAGCGTTTTCTCGAGCAGACTGGCGCGGTGGATTCGATCGGCAAGCCGTTCGACGCCGAAGCGTTGATTGCCGTGGTCGAGAACGCAATGCGCGGCGAAGCGCGCCTGCCCAAGGTCGTCGCCGAGACGGAGAGCAAACCCGTCGACGATCCGTGCGGTGCCTCGAGCGACGACACCACGACGTTCGAGGCGCCGTTCGACGTCCTGCGCCGCGCCGCACCGTCTTCGCGCCAGCTCTTGCCGAGCACGCCTGGATCCGGCGCGTCGCCCTCCACGCCGAGCCTGGAGGATCTGATGCGAGCCCGGCCCGAGCGCCCGTTCGACGAGAGTGTCATCGCGGCCGACGCGTTTTTCGGCGAGGACGCGCTGGCCTTTTCGGACCGCGCCAGCGAGACCACGCAGCGCATCGACGGCATGTCCCTCATCGCCGCCAAGCTCGCCGAAGAGCTCACCGGCGCCTTCGGTCACGGACAAGATGCAATCTACAAAGAGCTCGCCGACCGCCTGTCGCCGCGGGTGATGCGCGATCTGTTCTCGCTGTTCGGCGAGATCGAGCCCAGCGCGGCGCTGTCGGGATCGCTCGCTTCGTTTTCTGCCGGCGCGGTCTTGCAGTTCGTGGTCGGCGAGGACGCCACCGGCTTGCTCTGGTTTCGCCAAGGGGACATGGTGGTGGAGCTCACGCTCGGGGGCGGCAAGGTCGACCTCGCACACGCCAGCGGCGGTCCGCTCGAGTTTCGCCTCGGCCGCTACTTCGTGGCCGCGGGGTTGCTCGGCCAGGCGGAGCTCGACGATTTCTTGGCTTCGGCTCCGCCCGACAGCCACCCGCGGCGCCGCCCGCTCGGCGAGCGTCTGGTGGCAGCCGACAAGATCTCGAAGCACTCCCTGCGCGAGGTGCTCTCGCTCCAGTCGTCGGAGCTCGTGTACGAAGTGTTGCGCTGGAACCGCGGCAAGTTCGAGTTCCGGCAGGGTGAGCGCAGCGAGCTCGCCGACCGCGCAAAGCTCGGGCTGCACACGCCCACGCTCGTCCTCGACGGCTTGCGGCGCGTGGAGAGCTGGCGGCACATCGAGACCAACCTCGGCGACTTCGACGACGTGCTGGCCGCCACTCCCGGGCTCGCCGGGGTCGAACGAGCGCTCTCCGCGCCGGAGCGCCAGGTGCTCGAGCTGGCCGACGGCGAGCGCACCGTGCGCGAGATCGTCGCAGCCTCCAGTCTTTCCAGCTTCGACGCCTGCCGCATCCTCGCGCAGTTCAAGGGCGCCGGCATGATCGTCGCCAAGGAGCGCGCGTGAGCATTCCCGCCGGTGGCGAGCTCGAGGGCGTGAGCTTCGTGCGCCGCATGCTCGAGGCCGACGTGCTCCACGTCGCACGGGTCGAGGAAGAGTCGTTCGACGGCGACGCGGGCTCGACGAGTCTCTCCGAGCTGGACCTGCGGCAGGAGCTGGCGCGTCCGTGGGCGCGCCTGTGGGTCTTCGACCGTCACGTGCCGCTGGGTTTCATGCTCGCCTGGCACGTGGCCGACGAGCTGCACGTGCACAACGTGGCGGTGCATCCGCAGCATCGCCGACAGGGAATCGCGCGCGACCTGATGAACGAGGTCATGCGCTACATGCGCGAGTTCGGCGTGTCGCGCTCGTGGCTCGAGGTGCGCCAGAGCAACGAAGCTGCCCGCCGCCTCTACGAGTGCTTCGGGTACGTGGTCGTCGGCGAGCGCGCCGCGTACTACGCCGACGGAGAAGACGCGCTGGAGATGGCCTGGCAGCGGCCCGATCACGCGCAACAGATGCCGGCCCTCGAGTGAGCCTCCCTGGAACTCTGCCGGAAGAGTCGGGTCAATTCGATTACGTAGCGAGAACCTGCACGGGAAGCGCCGCTTTCAAGGGCTGCCGTGCGCGCCGCGCCCTTCGTCGAGCTCGAGCTCGACGCTTCGAGTCACGATCCCGCAGGAGATTCGCGAGGAGCTAGGGCTTGCCGCCCCACACTGCTGGGAGTCGCCGCTACCGGCGCGTGAGTCGTGCTATCTCCGCCTCGATGCGCTCTCGCTCTGCGTTGTGTTGGAACGCGTGCCTCTTCGTCGCATGCCGACAAGCCGCGCCCGAGGCCGCGCCCGAGGCCGAGGCGAGCGTCGCCATCGGCGCCCTGGATGCCGGAGACGTCGCTGCGAGGGCGGACGTCGGCGATGCCGGTGCAACGTGCATTCATCCTGCCTACCAGTCGACCACGTGCCTGGATCCCAATGGCGAGCTCGAAGGGGAAGCGGTCGTGGGCTGGTTCGCGGATCACGGCGCGAAGGTGCCCGAGGAGTACCCCGGCTACCTCGCGCAGTGCCGTGAAGTCGCGTTCGGTCCCGAGCGAGAGCCCGTGCTCGCGTGCACCACGGCGAAGTTCGTCCCCGGCCCGCTGTTCGGGAATGGGCCCATGGGGTACCACCGCGATCTTCGGCTGCTGGCCGTGCGCAGCCGCAAGGCCTTCGAGATCGTACGGCTGCCGCTGGCGTTCACCGAGGCCATGGGCTGGGACGGAGACACGCTCTTCTCGGCGCGCTACGCGATCGACCAGGCCGCGGGCGCAGTCGAGCTGATCGCGACTTCGGAGGAATGCGAAGCCGCGCGCGTGGGCGTGGCGAAATACCACCGCGACTGGGCGAAGACGCTCGTGCCGCAAGTGGCCGCCGGCTTGCCGCGCGATCAGATCACCGCGCGCCTCACGCAGGGCAAGATGGACGACGCGCAGCTCACGAAGATCTGCCGCGCGGCGGGTCGTTACGTGCCGGGCCGCGGCGGACGTCTGGTGCGCGCCGTCCCCTGACGGATCGCTCCGCTGG
>JAYUXI010000414.1:0-3592 GCA_043753085.1 Myxococcales bacterium
CCGAAAACAGATGCCGGAGGGCAGTAGCCGGTCTGGTCGTGTGCCGCAGCACGCTGTTCGCGGCGTTTCCTCGCATTCGCTTCCAGGCAAACGGTTCCCTTGCGCCGGACGCGCCGAGCGGCGACACTTCGGCGCCCGAATGACGCGAAGCGAGGACCAGGCCCCCGTGCATCCCGGAGACGTCATCGGCGCGAAGTACCGTGTCGAACGGGTACTCGGTGCGGGCGGCATGGGCGTGGTCCTGCTGGCTACGCATCTGGATCTGGACCAAAAGGTGGCCATCAAGTTCCTGTTGCCGGAAGCGGCCAAGGATCCCGAGCTGGTCGAGCGGTTTCTGCGCGAAGGTCGGGCTTCGGTTCGGCTGCGCGGAGTCCACGTCGTCAAAACGATCGATGTGGGTCGCCTAGAGAACGGCGCGCCCTATCTCGTCATGGAGTTCCTGCAGGGACACACCCTTCGCGACGCCTTGAACGAGCACCCGGAGGGCATGCCGCTCGAAACGCTTTGCTCGTTGATGCTGCAAGCATGCGAGGGCGTGGCCGAGGCCCACGCGCTGGGCATCGTGCACCGCGATCTGAAGCCCGAGAATCTGTTTGTCACCCACGGCGTCGACGGCCGTCCGCTGCTCAAGGTGCTCGACTTCGGCATCTCGAAGGTAGCCGACGAAAGCTTCGGCGGCTCGCTCACCAAGACCAACACGCTGTTCGGCTCGCCTATGTACATGTCGCCGGAGCAGATGCGCTCGGCCAAACACGTGGATCCCCGAGCCGACGTGTGGTCCTTGGCGGTCATTGCCTACGAGCTCGCCTGCGGCGCGCCGCCGTTCGACGCGGACACGTTCTACGATCTGTGCCTCAAGGTCGCGCAAGACACGCCGATCCCGCTCGCGGAGCGCCGGCCCGACCTGCCGCGATCGCTCATCGAAGGCATCGACCGGGGGCTGCGCAAAGACATCGGCTCGCGCACGCAGAACGCGGCAGACCTGGCATCGTGCTTCGAGCCGTACGCGGGGCCCCGGGCGGCGGGCACCACCGATCGCCTACGTGACGTGATTCGTGCGAGCGGCGCGGCGTTTGCAGCGCTTGCGACTCCGGATTTCTCGAACCCAAACAGCGTGCAGTCTGCATGGGGCGCCACCGAACGCTTGCCGCAGCTACGCAGGCGCTGGGTGCCCTGGGTCGTGGCTGCGCTGGCCACGCTGGCCATCGGCGTGGGCACGTCCACCGGATTCCGCGCGCGGCCCGCCACGCCCGACATCACGGGGTCGGACAAGATCCTGCCTGCCTCGGCCTTCGCGGCACTCGCGCCGGCCGCGTCCTTCCCGCAGGGGCTGCCGTCGCGATCCTTGGAGCTGCTGCCGCTGCCCGTCGCAGACGGCGGCGCGCCCCCGCTGGCCAGTCTCGGCGCCAAGGACACGCGTCCCAAGCACGTCACCCCGGGCGCGCCACTGGCCATGCCCGTGCCCTCGGCACCACCGCCGCTGGTCACGCCGCCCCCCGCCCCGCCGCCACCCACTCCCGCGATCAAGCCGCCGCCCCCGAACGACGGCTTTCACGACGAGCGCCAATGAAGCGACTTTCCGTTCTCTTCCTCGTGGCTGCGTCGGCCGCCTCTTCGTCTCGCGTGCACGCCGTGGAACCCACCTCGGCCGACTCCGCGGCCCGGGCGCAGGCCTTGTTCGATCAAGCGCTCACCGCGGCGCGAAAGAACGACTTCAAGGCGGCCTGTCCGCTCTTTCGCGCGAGTCAAGTCGCCGATCCGAAGACGAGCACATTGATCAACCTCGGCACTTGCTACGAGCGCAACTTCCAAATCGCCAGCGCGTGGGCTGCGTTCCGCGAAGCCGAAGTGTCGGCTCGTCGCGCGGGCCTCGCCGACCTCGAAGAACAAGCGCACCGCAAAGCCGCCCAGATCGAGCCCTCGGTCATGCGGCTCACCATCGACGTGCCCGCCGCCAGCCGCGTGCCGGGCCTCGTCATCGAGCGGGACGGCGCCGTGGTGCAGCCTACCGAGTGGCAGAATGCGCTTCCGGTCGATCCCGGCGAGCACGTCGTGTCGGCCGCGGCGCCGTCGCGCAAAGCATGGAACGTGCACACCTTCGTCGGCAACGAATCGCGCAAGGTCGTCGTCCCGGTGCTGCAGCCGGGCGGGGGGTTCTGGACCGCGCCCCGCAAGGTCGGCGTCGCCGTGGCAGCGGTCGGCGTGGCAGCGGTGGGTGCAGGTCTGGTGGCGGCGTTGATCAGCAAATCCAACTACGAGACGGCGCGAGGCACCTGCGCGGGCCCTGGCCCTACCAACTGCGACGCGGGCGCTGCGGCCGACGAGCGGAGTGCTCGCTCCCTCGCCACCGCAGCCACGGCGCTGATCATCCCCGGCGCCATCGTCGCTGCAGGCGGCGTCGCGCTCGTCGCGTTCGGGGGGCCACACAAGGCCGCCAAGCCGAAGGACACCGCGCTCGTGCTGCACGGCTCCCCCACGTGGCTGGGTGTGTCGGGCCGGTTCTAGCGCGGCCGAGCGCCGCTGACTGAATCGCCATTCACTTTGCTGCTAGCCGGGAGGGCGCGGTGGATCTACGTTTCGTTCCCGACCAGGAGCGCCATCCGGGCGCTGCCACCTTGAGATGACGCGCTAGAGACGACGAGAGGGAAGCGACATGACGAAGCCGATTCGGCAAGTTGGAGTGATCGGTGCGGGCGTGATGGGGGCAGGCATTGCCGCCCACCTCGCCAACGCAGGCATCAAGGTGTTCTTGCTCGACATCGTGCCGCCCGGCCTGGACGACGCGAAGAAAGCCGACAAGAAAGCGCGTGACGCGTTCGCCGCCGGCGGTCTCGAAAAAGCCGTGAAAGGGCGCCCCGCGCTTTTCTTCGACAAGTCGTTCGCGCGCCTGGTCTCCACCGGCAACACCGAAGACGATCTCGCCAAGCTCGCCGAGTGCGATCTGGTGATCGAGGCGGTCATCGAGCGGCTGGATGTCAAGCAAGCGCTTTTCGAGAAGCTCGAGAAGATCCTGCCCGAGCACGCCATCGTGGCGAGCAATACCTCGGGCCTGCGCATCCACGACATGATGCAAAAGCGCTCGGACAGCTTCAAGAAGCGCTTCCTGGTGATGCACTTCTTCAACCCGGTTCGGTACATGAAGCTGCTCGAGCTGGTGGCCGGCCCGGACACAGCGCCCGAGTCGCTCGCGCGCATCGCCAAGTTCGGCGAAGATATCCTCGGCAAGGGCATCGTGGTCGGCAAAGACACGCCAAACTTCGTGGGCAACCGCATCGGCGCCCACTCGATGATGGTGGCGATTCACCAGATGCTGGAAGACGGCCTCTCGCCGGAAGACGTCGACAACATCACCGGCTCGCCGATGGGCCACCCCAAGAGCGCCAGCTTCCGCACGGCAGATCTCGTCGGTCTCGACACCTTCTCCCACGTGGCCGAGAACTGCCACACGTCGCTCATTGGCGATGAAGACCGCGAAGTGTTCGCCTTGCCGGCGTACATCCGCACGATGGTCGAGAAGAAGCAGCTCGGCGACAAAACCAAGGGCGGCTTCTTCAAGCGCGGCGCCGACAAGCAGATCACCACGCTCGACCCG
>JAYUXI010000415.1:0-3580 GCA_043753085.1 Myxococcales bacterium
CGGCACAGAACGCGCCTTCTTCGAGGAGCGGACAGTCGAGCTCGTACCATTGGTTCTCGGCGCAGAACACGATCGTGTCCTCGTCGCTGCAGAAGCCGAGCCCCTCGCTCTCGTCGTCGCACGCGACGTCGTCGGGATCGGCCTCGAGCGGATCGGCCAGAGGCAGATGGGACGTGGCCCGCGAGGCGGATTGGCCGGACGCCTTCGCTTCGGTTGCCGTCGCGTCGCCGCCGCCCTTCGGTGGCTTTTTCTTGGTCGGCGTCTCTTGCTCCTCGGCTACGTCGGGCACGCTCACCGAGCACGCTGCGCTGCAGAGGACGAGGGAAGGGATCAAGAACGATGCAAAAGTACGGATGATGTCCACGGGATACTCCAGGTTCGGAGCGCGTTCATCGCGCTCTCACCAGAGTCACGCTGCGACGCTGCGGCCAGTCGCACCGAATCGACCGAGCGAGCGTTCTTTCCGTCGTCCCCCGCCGCGAACGCATCATTTTTATGGCCCAGATCGAATAAGTGCGACTCGAGAAGGTGGCGCGTCGTGAGAAGTGCATGAAGCTGTCTCCTCCTCTCGTTTCCATTCTTCTTTCGTGGGCTCTGGGCCTCGCTGCGTGCGGCAGCGACGAAGCCGTCTCTGGTGCCGGCGCCGCCGACCAAGACGGTGCACCTAAGTCTGGACCCGCGCCCAAGCCCGCAACCAAACCCGCGAAGGACGCTGGCGGTTCGGCCGCCGACGCCGCCGTTCCCGAGTCCGATGCAGCGTGCAGCTTTCCTGCGACCGAATGCCGCGCGCCGGTGCTTCGCAACGAAGAAGCGTTCGGCAGTCTGCCGGTCGGCGGTGAGGACGCGACCACGCCCACGGGCGGCGACTTCGTCTTCGACACCAGCCTGTGCCCCAGCGCTGCGGGGTTCGGTTCGTGTGAGCGCGTGTTGCAAGTCGCGGGACCTTCCGCGTGCGTCTGCAGCGCCCGGTCGCTGGTCGTCTACGACGCTCGAATCGTCGGCGACAGTGCGCTCGTCTTGAAGGTACAAACCGACGTGGTGATCGCCGGCACGCTGGACCTCGCCGCCCGCGGTGGACTCGGCGGACCGGGAACCGCTCCCGGCGTGGCCACCACGGATCTCGCGCCACTGCGCGGCGGCGCAGCCGGCAACGACGTGCTCGTAGCCGGCGCGGTGGGCGCGTATGGCGGGGGGGGCGGCGGCGCGCTGCAGGTCGGCGCAGGCGGCGGCATCACCATCACCAGCTCGGGCGTCGTGCAAGTTGGAGGAGGCGGCGGCGGCCACCCGGCGGGCGCGGTTTGGAACGGCATCGGCGCGGACGGCGGCGCGGGCGGGTCGATCTTGCTGCAGGCGGCCACGGTGGTCGTCTCGGGCGCCTTGCTCGCGAACGGCGGCGGCGGCGGCGGCGGCGGCAGCTCGCGTGGGCCCAGCGAGCCTGGCCAAGATGCGGCCGTGGCAGGCCGAGACGTCGCGGCTGGGGGCGTCGCAGACGACGGGTACGGCTGCCCGCTCGATGGCTACACCGAGGGCGGCCACGGCGGCGCGGGAGCGGCGCAAGGGCGCGCAGCAGGAAGTGGCGAGAGTGGCGACACGGCCAACTGCTTCGTCGACGACTACGTTCTCAAGGGCGGCAACGGCGGCCCGACGGGTCGCATTCGCATCGACACCTTTGGCGGCGTGGGGCTGAGCGCCACCAGCGGCTTCGTGAGCCCCACCGCTTCGGTCGGCGTGCTCGGAGTCGCACGCTGAGCCCGTCTGCGGACGGTGGCTCGACTCGGTAAAATCTCGTAGAGTCGCGCACGTCGATGCTGGCTCCCGTACGCGCCCTTCACGCTGGAACCGTGGTCCTCGTAGTGGGACTGCACGGCGCGTGCGCCCAGGTGCAGATCCTCGAGAGCTCGCCCGCCGCGTGCTCCAACGGAGTCGACGACGACGAAGATGGCGCGGTGGACTGCTCGGATTCTGCCTGCGCCGCGTCCGCCGTGTGCGAAGAGAGCGCTCGTACCTGCTCCGACCTCGTCGACAACGATGGCGACGGGCGCGCCGACTGCCAGTCGCAGGGTTGCCGCGACCTCGGCTTCTGCGCCGCCTTCGAAACCGACTGCAGATTGGTGCCGCAAGCTGGCTGCCCCCTGGGCATGGGCTGCTATGCGGTCGCCGGCCTCGACGACGAACGAACAGCATGTGCCCTCGTGGACACCGGTCGCGCCGGCGACCTGTGCGACCCATCGATCGGAGATCTCGGTAAGGGATGTGGCGCCGGCTTGTTGTGCGTCGACGGCGAGTGCCTGACGATCTGCGCGGGCGACGCCACGTGTGACCGGAGCTCGATCTGTCTGACCGAAGGCTCGCTGATGGACTCGCCCGGCACTTGCTCGCGGACCTGTCTGCCGTCGTTCGGGTGCTCCAATGGTCGCAACTGTTTCTCGATGCAGCGGCTGGGTCTTCCGTACGACCGCTTTGGCTTTTCGCTGCTTTGCCTGACCGCCGCGGACGTGCCACCGGGCACTGCGACGACCGGTCAGCCATGCGATCCGCGCATTGTCTCCTCCACGCCGCTGGAGCGGATCTGCCAGCCGCTCGACCTGTGCATCCCCGATCCCGCCGGAGACGACCGGTGCCGGCGAATTTGCCCCGCCTTCGACAACCCCGACTCGCAGGCAAACCCTTGCGGAGAACAGCGCTGCGTGCCTCTCGACCCATATGACACGAGGCCCAATCGGGCCAGCTACACGCCCGGAGTATGCGTGCCATGAGGCGTATGGCTGCTGGGATCGCACTCGTAGGGTGCACGAACATCGCGACCCCCGTGGAACGCGAGCTGCCGGCCCAGCCCACCGATGCAAGCCGGTCGGATGCCGAAGCGCCCCTTGGCCCGCAGCAGCGCTGCGCCGTGGTCATTCAAGGCGCGTCGCGTGGCGAGACGGCGCGGATCTACGCGGGCGCAGTACCGGACACGGTCGCGTTCACCATCGGCGCGCTGTATGCCCCGAGCCCGGAAACAGGACCGGGCAACTTGCTGTTCTCCTATGGGCTCGCCGGCGCTCCCACGTCGTTGCAAGACCGGGTCTTCGAGCTCGACCTCGCCGAGGGCAGACTCCAAACGTGTGCATATTGCATCGTACTGCAGCGGGGCTGCGATGCGTCCGCAGAGAACTGTAGCGGCGCCTACATCCCAGTTGCGGGCCAGGCGCGCGCCGTGCAAGCGAGCGCGACGCCGGGGGCACCGGTATGGCTCGACTTTTCCAACGCGGAGTTCGCTCGCGCCGAGCTGGGCCCCGAGCTCGAGGTTCTGTCGCTCGACCGCGACGACTGCATCTTCAGCGAACGTGCTTCGGTCTTCGGAACTACCGACGACGCGCGCACGCCGTGCTCCGCGTCTAGTCGAGAGCTCGGCTGCGTACTGGCGCGCAGCGTTGCCGCGCGCGCCCCCTGAGCCGCGCCTTCGATTACCCAGGCGCCCACGTACCGTGGAACCCGGGGGGAAGGTGCTGGGGCAGCTCGAGGCGAGCCACCGTGCGCAGATCGTCCGCGCGCAGCACGTACAGATCGGTGCGATGCGAGAGCGCGCGGTACACCA
>JAYUXI010000416.1:0-3580 GCA_043753085.1 Myxococcales bacterium
GCGATGCAGCGCCGCGCCACGGTCTGCGTGCCGGTGTGCTCGAAGACGTTGGTGGAGAGATCGATGATCGAAGCCGCGTAGTCGAGCTTGCCTTCGGCGCCCTCGAGGAAGCCCGCCACGCGGCCGAGGATTCCCTCCGGCGTCATGCCTTCGGTCGCCGAAAGCGCACCCATGGCCGGCGCCGCGCCTTCCAACGCGCGCTTCACGAAGTCGCGTTTGTCGTCGAGTCCGCCGCCCGGAAGGTGGCTCTCGATCTTCGAGAACAACGTGCTTTCCTGGAGCCGCTCGATGCCGGAGTCGAGCGCGTGCAGCAGCTTGGCCAGGTAGTCGGGGCCGAGCGGCAACACGCAATCGAATGCCACCCACGCTGCCATGCGCATCTTGTCTTCCTTGGCGGACTGCACGAAGGCGGCCGCGAACTCGCCGATGCCATCGCCGGGGATGCCGTTGGTCGAACAGAAGGCGGCGATCTCCGTCGCAAACTTGAGCGCGGCGTCGATGGACTGGGCCGTCTCCGGCTTCGGCGTGATCGAGCCGAGAAATGACAGCCAGCTCACGTCTTCGCCGAGCTTGCCGGCCATCGAAGCGAGACCGGCCATGGTGGCGCCCGAGTCGACGAGCCGGTACAGGGTCAGCCCGCGCTGGAAGCCCGTTGCGGAATCCATGTAGAGCGCAATAGCTTTCTCGCCGACTGCCTGGATCACCGCGGGATCGGACTCGCCGGTCTCGTCTTGGACCATCGACTCGAAGCTGGTGACGTTGTGCCAGATGCCTGGCGCCACGAAGTCGAGCGCGCCGAGCAGACGTGTGGTCAGGCTCGATTGCGGCAAATCTTCGAGAATGCGAACGATGCTGTCACTCATGGTTTGACTCCGGGTTCTTTGGCGAGACCAGCGGTGTCGACCTTGGAGAGCCAGGTCTGCCGGGCCGCCGGGTCGAGGGTTTTGCTGGTAGCACTGATCTGGTAGCGCCCATTCACGAGCACCTGCGTCTTGTTCTTGCCGAAGGTCTTCAGCGGAAAGGTGCCGAGCTTTTCGGTCGCCGAGTCGAACGCGGCGCGGTCGGCGGGCGCGTCGTTCTTGTCGGTGATCTGCAAGCTGACCAGCTCGTTGCCGTCCTTCTTGTACGTAGCCTCGGCGAAGCCAGGCTTGTCGCTCACGAACACCCGGCTGTTGCCTTCGATGCCGTCGGCTGGAAAGAAGCGATTGAAGCTGCCGGACGCGGCGACTTCCACCTTGGGCGCTTCTTCCTTGGCCTTTTGCACGGCTTCGGCTTTTTCTTCGCTGGCAGTCCAGCGATCCGGTTCCTTTTTGCAGGCGCTGGCGCCGAGCAGCGCGACCGCCAGCAGCAGCCATGGGTGTCGGTAGGTCATGACGGCAAGATGCCTGGCCGCGCGTCCGGACGCAAGCCAGTGGCCAGGCGAGGCCGCACCACGGCGAGCACCGGGTTCCACGACCCGCATGGTAGCGTCAGCGCGTGAACTCGCTCGCGCCTCGCGTAGGCATCATCATGGGGTCGATGTCGGACTGGGACACGATGATCCACGCCGCAGAGCTGCTCGAGGAGCTCGAGATCTCGTGTGAGACTCGAGTCGTGTCCGCGCATCGCACGCCGGATCTTCTGTTCGACTACGCGGCGACGGCGGAGGCTCGCGGCCTGCAAGTCATCATTGCGGGAGCGGGCGGCGCTGCGCATCTCCCCGGCATGGCCGCGGCCAAGACGCTGCTCCCCGTGCTCGGTGTCCCCGTCGAGTCGAAGGTACTGCGAGGAGTCGACTCGCTCCTCTCGATCGTCCAGATGCCCGCCGGTGTTCCGGTCGCCACGTTCGCGATCGGGAAAGCGGGCGCGGTCAACGCCGCCCTGTTCGCAGGACAGATCCTGGCGGGCGCGGACAGCGCCATCCGCGTGGCCCTGATCCGGCATCGCGCTCGGCAGACGGCGCGAATCCTCGCGTGTCCCGATCCGCGCGACGTCGCAGCGCAGGGCTGGCCGACGTGACCGTTGGCGTACTGGGGGGCGGCCAGCTCGGTCGGATGATTGCGCTCGCCGCGGCGACTCTCGGGGAGCGCTGCGTCTTTCTCGACCCGGGCGCCGGCTCTTCGGCGGGTCACGTCGGAGCGCTCTATGTCGGAGCGTACGACGACGAGGAGCGCCTCGCCGAGCTTGCACGCACGAGCGACGTCATCACGTACGAATTCGAGAACGTCCCGGTTGGCTCGGCTCGGTACTTGAACGAGCTCGTGCCGGTCTACCCGCCGCCCGCTGCCCTCGAGGTGAGCCAGGATCGCGTTGCAGAAAAACAGTTTTTTGCGCGGCTCGGGATCCCCGTTCCGGCGTTTGCGCCGGTCTCTTCGCGTGAAGACCTGGATCGCGCCGTCGCGACGATCGGCCTTCCGCTCGTGATCAAAACGCGGCGTTTCGGCTACGACGGAAAGGGCCAGATGGTTCTCCGCACCGGCGGCGACGTGACACGCGCATGGGAGTCGCTGGGCGCGGCTTCGCTCGTGGTCGAGCGGCTCGTGCCGTTTGCCTGCGAGATGTCATTGCTCGCCGTGCGTGGCAAGACCGGAGAAACTCGCTTCTGGCCGCTGGTGGAAAACACGCACCGGGACGGCATTCTTCGGCTGTCTCTGCCCCGGAGCGACGCATGGTCACTGGAGTTGCAAAGCCGCGCCGAGCGGCATGCGGTGGACGTCCTCGAGGCGCTGCACTACGTCGGCGTCTTGGCGATCGAGTTCTTCGTCACCACGGATGGCGCCCTGCTGGCGAACGAGATGGCGCCGCGAGTCCACAACTCCGGCCACTGGACCATCGAGGGGGCAGAGACGAGCCAGTTCGAGAACCACGTCCGCGCCATCCTCGGGCTGCCGCTCGGCTCGACGCGCATGATCGGCTTCGCGGCCATGCTCAACGTCATCGGCACCATGCCGCCCCGCGATCGGATCCTCGAAGTCGAGGGCGCGCACCTCCACGCGTACGGCAAGCACGAGGCGAAGGGGCGCAAGATCGGCCACGTCACCGTACGCGCCGATGCGCCGGAGGAGCTCCGCGAAAAGCTCGTGCTGCTCGCCCGCCTCGTGGATCCAGACGCCGAGCGCGCCCTCGATCCGTGAGCTACGACACGAAGAGCTTGCACGGCTGCGAAGCGGGCTTCGCCAAGCCTAGCCAAGCACCAGCACCCACACGTCGTAAAGAGCGTGGGTCCATACGGCCACGGCGAACCCGCGCGTGGTGAAGATGAGCGTCAGCACCAGGCCCAGCACGAACCGGTACACGAACGACGGCAGCGCAAACGAATCCGCCAGCGCACCGACGTAGTGCACGCCGCTGAATAGCGCCGCCGCGATGCACGCCCACAGCAGTGCGATGATGACGCTCTTGAAGCGCCAGCGGCGCTGGTCGGGACCGATCAGGCCCAACTTCTGGTTGGCGAAGATCAGCAGGAGCAGTTTGAGCCCGAAGCCAAACAGGATCACGCGGAACACGAGCTCTTCGTAAAAGCCTGCGCCAAGCGACATGACGAAGCCGACGAACGGGCCCGCCGTGGCTGGGTTGCCCGGCATCGCCAGCTTGTCGGCCA
>JAYUXI010000417.1:0-3576 GCA_043753085.1 Myxococcales bacterium
ACGACGGCATGTACCGATCCGTACGTGGTGGTCGACAAGGCAATCAAACCGGCCGCGTTGAAGCCCCTCGGCGATGCCGGCGCACCGCTGGCGTTCGGCCGCGGCAAGACCCAGCGCAGCGCGCTGCACGCGCCATCGCTCGACACCGCAAAGGCCTGGGCGAAGACCCTGTCGGCGGCCGGTAACGACTCCGAGATCGTATGCGGTGCTCCGTCGAGCCCTCCTAGCAACTAGCCTGCTCGCGGCCTGTCGGGCCGAGGCGCCGTCAACGCCCGCGGCGTCGTCGGCCGAGGCGTGCGGCAGCTGCCATTGTGCGGAGTACACGGAATGGGCGGGCTCGTGGCACCGGCGTGCGTTTCTCGACGCCGACTTCCAGTCGTCGTACCGCGTCGACCGCTTCCAGTTCTGCGTCGACTGCCACGCGCCAAGATCGCAACGCGAGGGCATCGGCTGCGTCGACTGTCACGACACGCCGAGCGCGCACGGACGCAACGCGAGCGCGCACGCAACCACCAGGTCGTGTCGCGGCTGCCATGACTTCGCGGTGCCCGGTCGTCCCGACGTGCCGTTGCAGAGCACGTGGACCGAGCACGAGGCCTCCCCTTACGCTGCGGTTGCGTGCACTTCGTGCCATCGCGGCCACGAGCTTGCCGGGGCGCGCGACGCGGCGTCGGTGCGCCGCGCGCTGCGTTGGCGCGCGCGTCGCGTGGCGGCGGCGCAAGTCGAGATCGCGCTCGAGACGGTCGGCGTGGGACATCGGTTTCCCACGGGCGATCTGTATCGGCGCCTGCGCGCCGAGGTGATCGTCGAGGACGCTGGCGGCACGCTAGTCGGATACGCAGAGCGCTCGTTCCGGCGCGACTGGGACGAGCACCACGCGAGCCTGCGTTTTCGGCGCGCCGAGAGCTACGCCGACGACACGCGCATCGACGTGCGCAGCATCTTCACGGTGGAAAGCAGCGCGCCCGCGCACCACGTTCGGCTCGTGCTGACGTACGACCGGGGGCGCTTCGGCGCGGGCGAGGAGCTGCAGACATTCGAAGAGATGGCCGTGGTCGACGAGCTCGTGCCGCTCGAGCCGTGAGCCTCGCCCTCACTGCTCCGGGTCGAGGACCGTGGAGCTGGAGAGGGTCACGGCGGTCTGCGCGAAGAGGCGTCCGTGCACGCTGGCGCCGGACAGGAACTTGATGTTGGTCTTGCAGAGCATGGTGCCCTCGGCGTGGGCGCCGGTGCCGAGCTTCACGATGCCCGCCACTTGCCACACGACGTTGCTGGGCAGCGCCCCGCCGCTGAGCACCATCCGCGCCGCGGAGGCCATCTCGAGATCGCCGGTCACCTGGAAGATCCACGTGTCGTTCTGGTCGCCGGCCAAGGTGATGTCGGACGGGATGCTCACGCTGGTGCCCCACCGATACAGGCCGGGCGCGAAGGTGCGAGAGCCGATCGTGCCCTCGCCCAGGTTGGTCGATGCTGCGTCGGCAGTGCGCCCGGCGGCGTCGACGTATGCAGTATGCATGTCGTTGATCGCGACGGTCAGCAAGTCGGGGGTCGGCGGGTCGTTGTCGGCGGCGTACACCTTGCCGGTCACCTGCGACGAGGTCCAGTAGGTGCCGACCTTGGTCATCGAGAACTCCGTGATGGAGCTGGCGGACATGGGGCTGATGCCCATGTCGCCCGTGACCGCCGAAGTGGGGACGTTGCTGATGGCGGACTCTGCGAGCACCGTGAACTGGCGTGCTCCGCCGAGCGGCACGGCCGCGGGGCCGAGGGCGGGCGTGTTGGCGGCGTCGTTCAGGCCCGAATCGCTGCCGCCCGACGCGCCGTTTCCACTGCTGGAGCTGGAGTTCGTGCCGCCCGAGCTCGCACCGTTGCCGGAGCTGCCGGAGCTTCCCGAGCTGCTCGTTTGCGTGTCGTCGTCGTCGCCGCCGCAGCCCACGGCGAACGCGAGGACAGAGACGGCACAGAAACACGCCGCGGACAGCGGGCGAACCAATGAAGAAGAATGAAGCATGAGAGAGAGTAAGACCTCCCCGGCGCACGGCAATGCACGCAGTCACGAAGGGGAAATGAGCGCCTTCATCGGGGTTGCTTACCGAGGTGTGGGTGAATGACCGGGCTCCAGCCACGCGAGAACGGCCTGGTATCCGTCCTCGCCGACTCGCCGGTTGCTGACGTGCACGGGGCCGGCCGCGGTGATCACCGAGAACTGCGCAGCGGTCCGGCCAACGAGAGAAGCGACGGCGCCTTGCGCGCCGAGCGCATCGGTGTCGAGGACTCGCGTTCCCGAGGGCAGGGAGCTCCACGGCGCGGCGCGGTAAAGGCGTGCGGCGGCCGCGAAGAACGCCGCCACGTGCTTCGGCTCGATGTCCACGCTCAGGTACGAAGGCTCGTCGTGGGCGAGGCGGCTGGCCATCTCCGCCACGGCTGCGTCGATCTCGGGCGTGGCGGCGCAGGCGATCGTCGGCAACGGCGGCTCGCTGGCACCGAGCGCAGCGGCGAGCTGCGCGGAGCGTACCCGGATGCTGGTGGGCCGCTGTGCGCCATCGCGCTCTGCCTTCGCCAGCGCATCGTGCAGGTGCTGCGCGGCGCGCTCGAGCAGCGCGCCAGGTGGTCCCAGATGAAAGTCCACGACGACGCCGGCGAGAAGCAGCAGGATCTCTGGATGGTCGTCGCCGACCGGCGTCGGCAGAGGCTCGAGGCCCACGACCCACTCGAGGGAGTGGGTCGCGCCGGGAGCGGAGCTGGGACGCGCCATGACCGTCAACGCTCGGCGGTCAGTAGCCCGCGGGCAAGGTGACCTGCCGCCAGGCGCGCTGCGAGCCGACCTCGATGGCCCCTGTGTAGTATGCACGCGTGAGGTCCGAGTAGCTGCTGACCTGCAGCGGGTCTCGCGCGGTGACGTAGGCGCCCCAGCTGTTCTTCAAGCGGACCAAGCTGACCACGGCCTGGTCTGCGAGCGACGCTTCCAGCGCAGCGGCGCGGGTTTCGGTTCGGCCAGCGGGGAGCGTGCCGTAGCCCGGAACGTTTTCGACGGTGTAGTCGGAGAGCAGCGACGCGTGCCAGCCGCCGTCGGTTGTCCCGACGCGGCCCGAGCGCGTGTCGAAGGTGATCCGATCCGACTTGCGCAGCGAGACGTCGACCGGCCACGCGCGGCAGCGAGCCGCTGGTCGGCAGGGTGCCGCGTCCGTCCTCGCCGAACAACTCGTTCATGGCCGCGACGGTCGGCGCCGACAGGCCGAAGCTGCGGTCCAGGGTGCGCCGCACGAGCGCCTTGTCGAGGCGTGCGGAACGATACTGGAGGGCGCCGCTGGTGAGCTCGCGGTCGAACGCGGCCACCGCATCTTGCGCCAAAATGGTCTTGAAGCCGGCCTCTGCGACCAGGCCGTAGCGGGTGATGAGCTCGAACGCACGCCGCACGTTGGCGCCCTGCCTCACGGAGTCCGGGTTGTTGATCAACGCCTCGAATCCGCCGTTGGCGACCTGGTCGTACCAGTACCAGTACGCGACCCAGTTCTCGGAGATGTCGACGCCGGCAGTCGACGTGCCGCGCATGGTCTTGGCGCCGAGCACCAGCGA
>JAYUXI010000418.1:0-3572 GCA_043753085.1 Myxococcales bacterium
GCGGGGCTGCCGCGGTTGCAGGAGCGCCGGCGCCGACGAACTCGTCGTATGCGCTGCGAGTCACCTCGGTCTTGTCGATGCAGAAGCGATCACCCTGGAGGTCGACCCGTTGCATGGCGCCGCCGTGCGCGTACTCACAGTCGCTCGCTGCGGCCGCATCGCCGCGCGGCCCGGCGTCGGCGCTGCCGTCGTCAGACGGAGTGGACGAACAGGCTGTCGCGGCACAAAGCCACAGCACGGCGGCGAAGCTCGAACGCATCATGGCAACCTCTTGACCAAGCTGTATTGCAGCTCGTAGTCCCCGGACTCTCCCATCTTGAGACGGGCTTTTTGGTACAGACGGCTCGCCGTGCCAAAGGGCAGCGCGGGCACACTGACGCCGTCACTGTTGTCGAGCCCACCGCCGTCGCCACCGACGAACTCTTTGCAGCTAGCCGACAACTGGGTGCGGAACGCGAGGCGCTTCGCGTCGATGAACAGCGATCGCCCCGTGTCGAGCTCGTCTTCGTACTGCGTGCCGATGTCGGCAAAGTCGAGGCTCTCGGGTCGCAGCCAGCAGCGCGCTTCGTCCGAGCCGGCGCCGATGCCGGTCTCGTTGCCAACGTACACCCGTACCTTCGACGAGGTGCCCAGAAACGACGCAACCATCGTCGCGTTGGTGTCGTACCAGATGCCGAAGCTCGACGGGCTCGTGCCCGCCAGCTCCTCGACAATGATCGAGTAGCCATCCGCGGCAGTGGTGGTCGTGAAGGGTAGCTTCCCGCTGCCGACGATCTCCACGGTCCGGTTTTGGCCCTGCTGGCTGGTGACCACGACTTTCGCCCGAGCCGTGGCAGAGGGCGCGATGAGATTGAATGCAAGGTCGGCGACGCCGCGGGCCATCGGCGTGTTGGAGTGCACGAAGTAGCCCCGCCGCACGTTGTTCAGGCCTACGGGAACCCGGTGCTCTGGCCACTGGATGTGAAACGGCGCGCCCGTGCGGGTCGCACCGGGCGCCACCAGCTCGCAGGCGTCGTCAGGCGTCGCGCACGTGTGCTTCACGACCGACACCACGAAACTGCCGGTTACGTCCGCCTTGGGGGCATGTACGCGGATGTAGACAGGCTCCGAGATGCCGTACGGCTTGTAGGTGCCGAGCTCCTTCTCGACGGGCATTCGGCGTTCCTTCAGCATCCTCGATTGGCTGGCGCGGACGCCCATGTTGCGTGCCAGCAACACGTCTGCGCGCACGCCAGCAGCCACGACACTATCCGGCAGGCCGACCGAGTAGGTGCCGGGATTGGCGACATAAACCCAGTGGTCAGCGCCGCCCTCTGCGAAGGTAAGACGGATCGGATCGCTTGGTGCGCTCGCATTCCACGGGGCGCACTGTGCGCTGCCTGGACCGACTTCCAGCGCGACGCCGAAGTGATCGCTGTCGATATCGGTCATGGCGCGTCGTGCCCACTGCGGACAAGAGTTCTTTTCGGTGAGCGGCACGCGAGCGTCGCCGCCAGGCTGAAAGGCGCTGCCGCCGTTGAACAAGATGTAGTCGAGCCGCTGCAGCACCTGCGGCACCTCGTTGTAGAGGTACGTGGCTCCGTCGTCGGTATTCGAGGTCAAGCGCCACGGATCGTACATCGGGATCCCAAGAAATGCGCCGCCCCCCCACAGCGACTTTCCATACTCTGCCGCCAGCATCGTGCTGGGCAGCACGTTCAGATTACCGGTCGATGAAAATCGCGGCAGCCACCCCTGCACGTTCAGATCCCCACCGATCAGCGTCTGTTCATAGATGCCAACTTTGGTTTCCGCGCCGCTGTCCTTCAGCAGCTGCGCCATCTGCTCGAACTGTTTGGTTCGCACCGCCTGCACGTCGGGTAGACCGCACGTGCTGAGGAAAGTGTCGTCGGACTGCGTGTGCGTGGCCATCACGTTGTAGCGCTTGCTGCCCTTCGGGGTGACCACGCGGACCAGTAAGGCGCCTTTGTTCGCCCAGGTGTCGGGGGCGCAAGAGTCGTCGAACTCCGCGAACGCGAAGTGGCTGTGGCGGCCTTCGCTGTTCACTGCGTCGCCGGGAGCATTCGCGTACGCTTCGATCTTCGAGCCCTGGTACGGCGCCGTGAGCTTCTCGAACGCAAAGCGGCTGAAGACGGCGAGTCCCGCGTTGTTGGTCGTTACGGGCCCGTTGTTCGTCGTGATCACGTAGTACGGAAACGTTGCCTTGAGGGTGTCTCTCATGGCGACCTGCCCGTCGTCCGTGAAGAGCTCGTTCAGCAGAACGACGTCGTAGCCGTCGGCGTCGTCGAGAATTCTCCGTCCGATCGTAGTCGCGCGCTCAATGTCGTCGTTCGGGGAGAGATCTGGCGGTATGTTGGCCTCCCCTGGTTTCATGTATACGTTGAGCGAGAGAACCCGTTGACGGTCACTCAATTGCCCGGTGACCAGCGGAAGCGATGTGATGTCGATAGGAATGGCGGTGCCATCCTCTGCCGAACAACCGGACGCCGCACCCAGTGCGAGTGCAGTCAGCAGTGCGTGGGTGCGTGGGTGCGTGCGTGCGTGCGTGCGTGCGTGCTCATTCGTGTGCCCCTCCGAATTGTGTGTCGTCGACGGGCTTTAGACCCGACTGCGGCGGAACGTACACGGCCATCAAGGTCGCCGCAATCGATGGCACTCAATTGTCACCCGCCCCCCGCTGCCGTCAGTTCAAGCCCCGAGTCACGGCAGATGGGTGAGTACGTGTGCGGCGTTTGCAACCAACACACCACCGCCGCCGCGGCGAGCAACGGACGGCGCGGCGACGAGTGCAGCAATGGAATGTCGCCCAAGTAGCGCGCGAAGGCGCGGAAGTGCGGCGAGGGCTCGCAGTCGCTCAGCTTCGCTTCGATGGCAACCCACGGAGCGTTGTTGTTGAGGATCACGAAATCGATTTCGCGCTTTTGCTTGTCCCGAACGTACCGCAACTTGAACGCGCCCTTGCCCGAGTCGGTCCAGAAGTCGCAGGCTTTCGCGAGATGCCCCGCGAGCAGGTTCTCGACGCGTGGCCCGGTGGCTTCGAACTCGCTCCAATCCCGCAGATAGAGTTTGCCCTCCTTGCGAAGGGAGCGTGCGATACGTCCCGCGAAGGGCTTGACCTCGTCCGCGCAAAAAAGCTCGGCGAGGAAATCGAGCCAGCGTCGCACGGTATTGCGGGCCACTTCGAGATCCTCGCGCAGGGATTGTACGCAAAGTGGCGACGCGACTCGTTCCTGTAGCAGCGAGCAGAGCATCTCCACCTGACTGAGCTAGGGGATGCGCGATAGGTCACGAAAATCCTCGCGCACGAGCTTTTTTGTGCAACTCGTCGAAGGCAAGCAGCACCCGCAGTTCTCGCGCCTCGCCGAGTGCGACCGGAGACTTGACCCAGCGCCGCCGAAACGTCTGATCTTCCCACGTGAAGTATGTGTCCGACGGCCGGTCATCCAGCAAACGCTTTCCAACGTGGCGCGGTCTGGCCACGAACGCCATCTTGTTGCGGGCCCAGGCGAGCGAGAGGATCGGGCCTTCGAGCTCCCTGCGCAGCCTGACGGAAGTTGCTTTTGCCGAAGCTT
>JAYUXI010000419.1:0-8732 GCA_043753085.1 Myxococcales bacterium
GGCGCCTTCGCTGGTGACGAGGGGGTGCGCCGTGACGGCGATCACGCTACCGAGAATGTGTGGCGTGCGCACCTCGATCTCCACGTCGTGGACCCACTCACCCTGCAGCGCGCGAAACAGCGGGAGCCTTTCCAGGCGGAACTGCTGCCCGGTGACTGGGTCGATCAGACCAAACGCGCTGGCCCAGCCGCGCGGGGTCACGCCGGTGGCCGAGCTGCCGAAGAACATGCGCCGCGCCGCCGCGTTCACGAACACGAGCTGACCGTTCGGAGCCGCGCAGCAGATCCCGATGTCGAGCTGGCTCACGACTTCGTTCAAGAGGCAGTTGTGATCGTCTTCGTTGGCCATGGGCGGCGCGATTCTAGCGCGTCCACGTGGTAGCGTGCCGCGCCATGTTCGAGCTGCCCCTCGCGATGACCAATCCTGCCAACGAGCCCATCTTGGAGTACGCACCCGGCTCCGCCGAACGCGCGCAGCTCAAGGCGCGCCTCGCGCAGATGGCGGGCGAACGCGCCGTGCTGCCGCACTTCGTGGGCGCGGCCACCTCGCACGAGGGCGAGAGCTTCTCGGTGGTGATGCCGCATCGTCACGCGCACGTCTTGGCCACCGCGTCGCACGGCGGCACGGCCGTCACCGCGCAGGCGATCGCCGCCGCGCGGGCAGCGGCCCACGACTGGAGCCGCGCTCCCTTCGAGACGCGGGCACGGGTCTTTCTCCGCGCCGCCGAGCTCGCCGCGGGTCCCTATCGCGCCACGCTGAACGCGGCCACCATGCTCGGCCAGAGCAAGACCGCGTACCAGGCCGAGATCGACGCCGCGTGCGAGCTGATCGACTTTTTGCGCTTCAACGTCTCGTTCGCGTCGCGTCTGCTCGAGCAGCCCGGGCCCGCCCCGGGCGTGCGCAACGTCGTGGAGGCGCGCCCGCTCGAAGGCTTCGTGCTCGCGATCACACCGTTCAACTTCACCGCCATCGCGGGCAACCTGCCGTCGGCGCCGGCGCTCCTCGGCAACGTGGTGGTGTGGAAGCCTTCCGAGAGCCAGGCGCTCGCGGCGCACTTCACCATGCAGATGTTTCTCGAAGCGGGCTTGCCGCCGGGCGTCATCAACCTGGTCCACGGCGACGGCGCGAGCGTGTCGGCGGCGTGCCTGGCCGCGCCCGACTTCGCCGGCCTCCACTTCACTGGATCCACGGAGATCTTCCGCGATCTGCAGCGCACCATCGGGGCCAAGCTTGCATCCTACAAGAACTTTCCCCGGGTCGTGGGCGAGACCGGCGGCAAGGACTTCGTGCTCGCGCACGCCTCGGCAGACGCGGACTCGCTCGCCGTGGCGATGGTGCGAGGCGCGTTCGAGTTCCAGGGGCAAAAGTGCTCCGCGGCCTCCCGCGCGTACGTCCCGCGCTCGCTGTGGCCGCAAGTAAAGCAGCGTGTGCTGGACGAGATCCGCAGCATCAAGCAGGGCGACGTCGCCGACTTCCGCAACTTCATGGGCGCGGTCATCCACCAGCGCTCCTACGACAAGCTGCACGGCTGGAAGACGCGCCTGGAAGCCGATGCAGGATGCACGGTGCACGGCGGCGACCGCTGGTCGAAAGAAGAAGGTTATTTCGCCGGGCCCACGCTGGTGGAAGTGGAAGATCCGCGGCATGCGCTCATGCAGACCGAGCTGTTCGGCCCGGTGCTCGCGCTGCATGTTTACGACGACGCGGCCTGGAGCGAAACGTGCACCCTCGTCGACGAGACCTCACCGTACGCGCTCACCGGCGCTCTGTTCGCTCGGGATCGCGCCGCGCTGGCGCACGCGGCCGATCGCCTGCGCCACGCTGCCGGCAACCTGTACCTGAACGACAAGCCCACCGGCGCGGTGGTCGCGCAACAGCCGTTCGGCGGCGGCCGTGCGTCGGGCACCAACGACAAGGCGGGCAGCGTGCTCAACCTGCAACGCTGGATGTCGCCGCGGGTGATCAAGGAAACGTTCTGCCCACCCACGGTCGTGGTCTATCCGTCGATGGCCGAAGAGTGATGGCGGGCGCGCCCTTGCGCCGCGCGACGGGCCAGGTAAAGCCAGCTCTCATGAAACGCCTCGGCATTGTTCTGTGCATCGATATGCTCGCGTGCGGCTGCGGCAAAGCGGCCTCCACGACGGACGCCGGTGTCGCCGCGCCCGAGCCTTCCACCTTGAAGATCCACACGGCCCCGAAGGCGGGCGTGCCGCAGCTCGGCGCCATCGCGTTCGAGGCGCCGATCTACCAGAAGGCAGACAAGGCCTCGCCGAAGATTGGCTCGCTGCGGCTCGGCGCCATCGTGAACCGCAAGGCCGAGCCGGCGGGCAAGGGCGGGTGCCCCGGCGGCTTCTACGAGATCGAGCCGCGCGGGTTCGTGTGCGTGAGCGACGACGCGGCCACGCTGGATCTCACGCATCCGCTGGTGCGCGCGGCGCACGTGCGCCCGGATCGGCGCAAGCCGCTGCCGTACAGCTACGCCTTCGTGCGGGCCGTCGCGCCGCTGTACCTGAAGGCGCCGAACGTGGAGGAGCAGACGAAGAGCGAGTTCAAGCTCGAGGAGCACCTCGAGTGGTATGGCCGCCACCACGATGAGATCAACGCCATCTCTGCCGGCGCCAACGACCTCGAGCTGCCGTTCTTTCCGAAGGCGAAGAAGCAGTCGTCGGAGCTGCTCCTCGGCCAGCGCTACGGCGCCGAAGAAGACTTCGACCCGATGCCGTTCTGGCTCGAGGGCGGCAAGCGCAGCATCCCGAATGTCTCCAGCTTCAAGGTGCCGCCGTACGCGATCTTCGCCGACCGCACGCGACGCCACACTGGCCTGTCGCTGATCGGCGCCTTCAAGACTCCGGAGCTGGACCGCGCCTTTGCCGTCACCACCGATCTGCGGCTGGTGCCCATCAGCAAGATCAAGCCAGACGCAGGCTCGCAGTGGCACGGCATCGAGATCGACGGCAACGCCGTCAGGATCCCCTTTGCCTTCGTGCGCCAGCCCTGTGATCCCAAGGCCGAAGACACGTGTCCGTACTCGCTCAAGCTCGAAGACGACGGCGGCCCGCGCCGCGTGAAGAAACTCGAGTATCGGTCCATCGTGAAGCTCACCGGCCAGGCCAAGAACATCGGCGACGCCCGCTACCGCGAGATGGAAGGCGGACTCTGGGCCAAGGCTTCCGATCTGGGCGCGGTGATGGAGCCGAACGAATGGCCCGCGGCCGCGGGCAAGAACCAAAAGTGGGTCGAGGTGTCGATCGCCAACCAAACGATGACGCTCTGGGAGGGCAAAAAGCCGCTCTACGCCACGCTCGTGTCGACCGGCCAAGACGGCATGGGCGATCCAAAGGAAACCAAGAGCACCATTCGTGGCGAGTTCCGCATCAAGAACAAATTCATCACCGCCACGATGGACTCGAACGAGCGCACCACGCCCGAGACGAAGAACACCGACGAGGGCGTGACCCTGCGCCGCGGCGCCAACAACTTCGAGCTGCGCGACGTGCCCTACGTGCAGTACTTCGAGGGCGCCTTCGCGCTCCACGTGGCGTACTGGCACGACGTGTTTGGCCAGCCTCGCAGCCACGGCTGCGTGAACCTGTCGCCGGTCGACGGGCTCCGCGTGTTCCAGTTCACCGAGCCGAACGTGCCCGACGACTGGCACGGCATGATCGTGAACGACACGAACGCCGGGACCTGGGTCGTCGTGCACCGATGAGCGCCATGATCGCGAGCAAGCCCGCCGCGTAGCGGCGTCCCCGTCGCAGCATGGATCACCATCCCCCTCGCGGTGCTACGGTCGCGAGCCACATGGTCGGTCGATTCAAAGCAGGCGGCGCGCGCCTCCTGGATCAGGCGATGGCAAAGGCCATCCGCTTCCAGGTCGGCCGCACTGGCACGGTGCCCTCCTGGGACGACGGGCTCGCGCGCATCGCAGCGGTCGAAGCCGCGTATCCGGCAACCGTGAGCGACGCTGATTTTTTCCCGCAGCCACCCGCGATCACGCTGCGAGAACGAGCCGCGCCGTCGCTGTCCTCCGCGCGGTCGGCAGACTGGTCGTGGACGTCGCAGTTCGAGCCGTGGGCCGCCGAAGTGCGCGGCCGCTATCTGTCACGCGAAGCGAACCGCACCGGGTGGGCGCGTTTCCACGATGCGGGAGCCGGAGCGCCGGTGCTGATCGTGCAGCATGGCTTTCTCGGCGGCTACTGGCCGATCGAAGAGCGCAAGTTCCACGTGGCGGCGTGGATCCGGCGCGGCTTCTCGGTGCTGATCCCGCTGTTGCCGTTCCACGGGTTGCGCACGGCGCGCTCGCTCCGCACGCCGCCACCGTTCCCGGGGCATGATCTGCTGCTCACGGTCGAGGGCTTCCGGCAGGTCGTCTTCGACTACCGCACGTTGCGTGCAGAGCTCACGCGTCGCGGCGCGTCTGCAGTGGTCGGTTTGGGCATGAGCCTCGGCGCGTACTCGCTCGCGCTGTGGGCCACCATCGACCCGCTCGACCACCTGGCGCTGTTTACTCCTGCCAGCTCCATCGCCGACATCGCGCGCGACCACGGCCAGCTCGGGGCAGGGGAGCTGGGCGTTCGGCTGGCTCCGCTCCTGGGCAACGCGCTGTCGGTAGTGAGCCCGCTGGCACGCGCCCCCCGGATCGACGGCAGCCGGGTGATGGTGGTGGCGGGCGCGGAGGATCGCATCACCCCCGAGCTGCACGCCGAGCGATTCGCGGCGCACTTTCAGGGCGAGCTGCTGCGCATACCCGGTGGTCACCTTCTGCAGTTCGGGCGGGCGCGCGCGCTCGGCGTGCTGCATCGTCGCTTGCTCGAGCAGGGCGTGCTGCACGGCGACGCCGAGTCCGTGCGCTCCGAAGCATGACTGCGCAGTCACGGTCTAACGCGCCGAGTTATGACGCGAGCAGCCAAACTGAGCCGCGCGATGCCCCGTACTTGCAGTACGCGAGCGACTTGCGTGGGATCTGCTTCCCGCGCGCCCGGTTCTTGCACTGGACCTCGCGAATCATTACCGAGAAAGCACGTTGGGAACGAAATCGACGTTCCTCTCGAATGGCTTGCTACATAAGGAGACACTCATGCAGAAAACGAACTGGCTTCGGATTGGTCTTGTTGGCTTCGCTACCATCGTGGGCGGCAGCACCGCTCTCGTCGCCTGCGGCGGCGATGGCGATGGCGGCGGCGGCGGCGGCGGCGGCGACGGCGACGGCGACGCCGGCACCAGCAGCAGCTCCGGCGGCTTGACCAGTAGCTCCGGCGGCGGCTCCTCGAGTGGCGGCTCCAGCGGCACTCCCGCGGTCCCGGCGGCCATCATCTTAGTGCACGGCTTCAACGCGGCGGGACCGGTGAAGGTATGCTACGCCACGAGCCCGACTGCAGCGCCGGAAGTCGGCGTCGGACTCTCGCCCCTCGCGCCCCTGCCGTCGGATGCATCCGGTCTGATTCCCGGCAGCGGCGGCGTGCTGCCCACCACGGGGCTCGACCTTGCAACCGTGTTCATTCGCCCGTATCTCATCAAGCTGAGCTCGATCGACAACGCCGCGTCGCTGTGCCCCGACCTCATTGGGGGGAGCGCCGGGCTCGTCTTGAACGAGGACTACTTTGCCCTCGATTCAATCGCCAAGGGCGTGCTCGCGGCCAACAGCACCTTCGTTCTCATTGCCCGGGAAGATCCGGCAATGGAAGGTCGCCCGATCGCCGTTCCCTACAAGCTAGACACCACGACTGCCGTTCCCGCCGACAAGATCGGCGTGCAGTTCATCCACGCGAGCGACTACCTGAAGCCCGCGCTGCCGAGTGCCGACGTCGCGCCGTTCATCGACCGTGCCGCAGTTGCTGGCGGTGACGCGGGCGATGCCGGGAATGCCGGGTTCGAGTACCTTCTCGGTACCGACAACGCGACGAAGGTCGGACCGTTTGCTGCCATCTCTGCCACCAAGATCACCAATCCCTTCGAGCCTGCGGCCACGACGGCGTTCGGCATTCAGATTGGCCCCTCGAACATCACGGTGCTCAACCGCAACGACGGCGCCTTGATTCCGATTCTGCAGTGGGTTGCGCTCAGCGATCCAAGTCGCAGCCAGGGCGCGGGCGCAGACTCGCTTTACTACAAGCCGGGTAACGCGTTTACGTTCATCGCTCTCGGCGATCCGTCTGTTCCCCCCCCGAACACGAACCCGCCGAACAACCCCGCGGACGTCGCCAAGGTGTACGCGCGACCGCACTTTCTCGTTTTCCCGAACAAGCCCAAGGTCGCAGGCCTCTAAGCAGCCGCTCACGACACAAGGAAGGGCAGCGAGTTGCAAACTCGCTGCCCTTTTTTCGTGCCGCCCCGCCGCGGCTCGTAACGCGTACCGTGAGTTACGGCGCGCAGCCGAACTTCTCCGGCGTGAGCTCTACGCCGCCGGCGACGATGGCCGACTTGGTACTCGCTCCGGAGGGTACGAGCACCTCGTAGGCCGCGCCGGTCTCCAGCGGGATGTACGTGCACTTTGCAACGATGGGCTGCGTGATCGGCGCCGTCACCGTCGTGTCGAAGCTGGAGCAGAAGTTGCCCTCCGACGAATAGATCCCGGCAATCTTCGTGTTCTCGATCACGATGTCGCGCGGCGAGATGGTGTTGGCGTCCTTGGTGATGTTGGACTTCGCGACCACGCCGCTGAACCGCGCGTCGGCGGCGACCGGCAGCTGCCCGACGTCGATGGGCTCGCCGACGACGTTGACCTTGGAGAACACGGTGTTCGCCACGGGGAACGGGTACAGAACGAGACCGAGCGTTCCGGTGGTCCCGTCGGAGCTGGGCGTGAACTTGGTTTCCGCGTAGAAGCGCAGCGCCTTGTCGGCACGGGTGCCAGAGAGGCTTGCCAAGCACGCGGCCAGGTACTGACCTTCTTTTGCCACCACGCCGATGCCTGCGTCGCCAACGCCGCCGCCGCCGCCGCCCGCGTCGTCACCGGCGCGGTAACTCGCCGTTGCGCCGAGGAAGTCCTCGTAGTCGCCATCGGGATGAGGAATGCACGCGCCGAGTGCGACGACCAAACCGGACAGGGGCAGCGCGAGGTGTGCGCACGCGCCGAGAAAGTTGAAACGCATCTCGAAATGCTACGGGGCTCCTGCTTTTAGGGCAATGGGGCGATGCGTGCATTCATGCGTCGAGCGTCGTGGAGCACGGCTGGCACGCGCGACCGATGACATCACGCGTCACTCATTACTCATCTTTGTGTGCAGGTTCCCTTCCCGTCCTCGTATGCTGCTCGGGCAATGAACAAATGGTGGCTTCGCGCAACGTTGGCAGTGGTGGGCTGCGCCACATTCGTCGGTGCCGAGCAGGAGGCGAACGCGGCCGGGTATCTAGTCGCTCGCTTCGGCTCGGACCACGGCACGCCGGCCATGCCCAACAACTTCGCCATGTACTTCAACCCCGCCGCCATGTCGGGCATGAAGGGTACGCAGCTCACGGGTGATCTCTCCGCGCTGCTCCGCTTCGTGAGCTACACGCGCGAGCAGACCGCGCTCTCGCCGTCGGCCGCCAACAGCGCGCTCACCGGCAACCAGAGCTACGTGCGCTCCAACACGGGCAACAACAAGATTGTCAACGTGCTCGCGTTGCCCTTCCTCGGCATCAGCTCGGACTTCGGCACCAAGTGGTTTCGCGCTGGCTACTCGCTCTACGTCCCGTTCGGCGGCCTGGCCAAGTGGAACCAGAAGGACGAAGTCACCGGAAGCCCCGGCTCGAAGGGCGGTCCGCAGCGCTGGCACAACATCAGCGGCCAGATTCTCACCATTTACAACACGCTCGCGGCGTCCGTGAAGATTGGCGATACGGGCTTGGCGCTCGGCGCGAACTTTTCGCCCATCATCCACAATGTGTCGACGGTGCGCGCCCGCAACCTCGATGGCAGCGACGACACCGTCGGTCTCGGCGGCGAGCTCGTCGAGGGCCGCTCGCTGATCAACGCGTGGAGCCTCAACTTCGGCGCCGCCTTCGGCCTGTACTACGCGAACAAGGCCGAGTCGGCTCGCGTCGGTCTTTCCTACACGTCGCAGCCTGGCTTCGGCACCACGCGGATCAGCGGCACTCTCAAGCAAACGCTCGGCGCTGGCCCGGAAGGCGAGTCCACCAAAATCGATCTGCTCAGCGCCTACCCGGACATCATTCGCCTTGGCGGTGCCATCCGCGTCCATCCCAAGGTCGAGGTCCGTTCGGACATCGAATACGCGCGCTGGAGCACGTTCGACAAGCAGTGCGTCGTGAAGCGCGGCGCCGACTGCAACCTGGACCGGTACGGCGCCGACAAGTCGGGCGCTGCGGCCAACGTCATCCTCAACATCCCGCGCGAGTTCAAAGACACGGTTCTCTGGCGCATGGGCCCCGCCTGGTTCGTGTCGGACCGCACCGAGCTGTTCGGCTCGTTCGGCGTCGGTACCCCGGCCGTGCCCAAGAAAACCATCGACGCGTCCACCATCGACGCGCTCACGCTCTACTTCACTGCGGGCGTCCGCGTAGCCATGACCAAGAAGGTCGCGGTGGGTGTAAGCTACAACCACATTTACTTCGCCACGGTGAACACCAACGGTGAGTCCGGCCAAAATCGCTACCGCAGTCCGGATGCGAGCGGGAAGCTCACCACCCCGAACGTTTCCACGTCGCCCAGCGCAGACGGCACGTTCAACTCGACCGTGGCGATGCTGAACGCCAACATCAACTACACGTTCTGAGCCTCGGCTCCGGCT
>JAYUXI010000420.1:0-8726 GCA_043753085.1 Myxococcales bacterium
GGCAGCGGCAGCGCCGCCGAGTCCAACTTCCAGTCCTCGTCGCTCGTGATGAGCCGCGACTACCTCACGGCGCCCATCGTGGTGCGGCCGCAGGGCGCCAACCACCCGCGCGTGGTCGTCGAAAAGAGCGATCCCGTCGTCGACGTGATCCAGCAGTGGGCCGCGCGATGAAGCTCGCCGCAGTTGCCCTTGCGCTGGGTCTCGCAGTCTCTGCGCCGGCCTTCGCGGCCGACGAGCCAGAGGCGTTCGCCCGGGTCACCTCCGAAGAAGCCGAGCTGCGCACCGGTCCGGGAGAAACCTACCGCGTGATGATGGTCGTCCACCGCGGCGACACCTACCCGATCGAGGGTCGGCGCGATGGCCTCTGGCTGCACGTGATCCTCCCGGACGGACGCGATGCATTCGTGCTCGGAGACACGGTGCAGTCGTTCGCGGCCGACTCTCGCGCCGACGAACTGCCGCGCAAGCCCGGCTTTTTCGCACCCCCGCCGCTCGAAGGTGCGCACGGCGGTCTCGCCATCCTCGGCGGGATCCTGCGCGCGCCGGTGCAGCCCTCTGGCCACGACGTGTTCGGTTACCTCGAGGTGCGGCCGTCCGTGGTGGTGCACGAGAACGTCTCGCTGGACGCGTTCGCCGGCGCCGGCATGACCACCTCGGGCACGCAGTTTCTGTACGGCGGGGGCGCCACCGTGCACTTTGCACCCGACTTCTTCCTGTGTCCTTACGCGTCTCTCGGCGCGGGCGGGTTGTCCACCGTGCCGAACTCCGACACCTTCGTGCTCAAGCGCGAGGATTGGTTCGTCGGCCGCGCCATCGCGGGCGTCCTGTTCGCCATCCGCGGGCGCATCTTGGTCCGTCTCGAGGCCTCGAACCTCGCCCTGTTCGACGCCTCGCAGCTCCGTCACGCGCAAACCTTTTCCGGAGGTCTCGGTGTTTACTTCTAGGCCTTCGTTCGTGTTGCTGTGCGTCGCTGCGCTGGCTGGCTGCGTCACCGTCAAACCGCAGGAGCGCACCATCCTGGCCGACCCGATCATGCAGATTGGCGAGTCCGCGCCGGCGCAGGGTCAGGCCAACCACGCGCTCGAAAACCGCGAGGGGGCCAACGGAGGCGAAGGCGTCTCCGGCGGAGGGTGCGGTTGCAACTGAACCGGCTGCTTCGTTTGGTGGCCGTGCTCGGCGTGCTCTTCGTGGTCGCATTGTGGCCAGCGCGCGTGCGCGCCCAGGTCGTCGAGGTGTCGACCACGCACACCGTTTGGCACGAGTCGCCGACGCGCACCAACATGACCGTTTACACGCCGGGCTTTGGCCTGAAGGCGTCGCCGTACCGCTGGCTCGACGTCCGCGGTAGCTACGAAGCCGACGTGGTGAGCGGCGCCAGCGTGGCGACCAAGGCCGGCCCGGCGTACGCGGCGGTGAACCCGGGCGCAGACGTCATCAGCACCGCCAGCGTTTACGATTTTCGGCACAAAGCCAACGGCGGAATGCTGGTGCGCCATGGCGACAGCACCCTCTCCGGGGGCTTCACCTACTCCACCGAGAACGACTACAAGGGTCGCAACGTGAACCTCGGCGCACACACCGAGGCGTACGATCACAACACCCAGTTCGACCTCGGCTACTCGCACAGCTTCGATTCCGCGTGCAACCGCGTGCAGCCGTCGAGCTCCACGTCGACGCGCTTTTTGGCGCTCGAGAACTCGGACGGCTGCTTCACCGACAACCCGTTGCGCACCACCAATGCGATCGAGAACGACTCCTTCCAGGCGTCCTGGACCCAAGCGTGGACGAAGATCTTCCTCACGCAGCTGGTGTATTCGGCGCAGCTGGTGGACGGCTTCCAGAGCAACCCGTACCGCAGCGTGATCATCGGGCAGGGCGTCAAGGCGCAGGAGTACCACCCGCAAAACCGCGCGCGGCATTCGGTCACTGCGCGCTCGAGCCTTTTTCTCAAGCCGCTGCATGCTGCACTCAAGCTGTCGGTGCGCGCGTACACCGACTCGTGGGGAATCAACGGCGGCAACCTCGAGCTCGAGCTTGAAAAATACGTGGCCGACTGGATTCGTGTCAGCGGCCGTGGCCGCGCCTACAAGCAGTCGGCGGCGCTGTTCTGGAGCGACGACTACACCGGCGGCGACGCGCCACTCGGGCCCAAGGGTCAGTACTTTTCCGGCGATCGCGAGATGTCACCGTTCACCAGTCTGATGGCGGGCGCGCACGCGCGCTTCGTAGTGCCCACCCACGGCCGGCGCATCGCTCGGGTGTTCTACGGCGCGGAGTTCGGCGGCGGCTTCGACGTGCTGCAGTTCTTCTATGATGACTACACGCTGGCCGGCGTCTCCGTCGGCAACGCGCGCGCATACATCGGCAACCTCAACGCGCTCGTGACGTTCTAGCCGGACTCTGCGCTCGCTGCGTTCCGGAGCCGCCTAGCGGCTCGCGGTGTGCGTTTCCGTTGCGTCGGCCTTGCGCGGGCCGAAGACCAGCACCGCCCCGGCCGCCACGGCGGCCACCACGCCGACCACGAGCGACACGTCGGCCACCAGGTAGCGCGTGCGCAATGCATCCACGTCGGCCTTGACGCAGCGACCGCCGCAGGTGTCTTCGAGCTCGCCGTACCGCCCGTTGCCGCTGAGCCCCATGCCCGCAAAGATCGACAGGGCGGCCACTGCGGTGACCCCCAACGCGCCGGTGCCGATCCACGTGCCGGTGGAGGGACTGCGCGAAGGTTTGCGGGTAGGCGGCGCGAGGGCGGCGCCGGCGGCCGCGGCGCCGGCGGACGCCACCCCGCTCTTTGCGGTGAGATGCAGCTCGACCGTGCGGTTTTTCACCCCCTCCTGCACCACGACCTCCGTGGTCTCGCCCGCGAAGCCTTCGGCAGCGGCGCTGATCTTGTGCGAGCCAGGATCCAGGTCGAGCGCCCGCCCGTCGAGTGCGACGGGCGTGCCGTCCACGGTGAGCGCAGCGCGGGGCACGTCGGCCCCGGCCCTGTCCACGACGCGCAAGAGCACGCTGGGCAGTGCCGTCTCGATTTTGCGGCTGTAGTCGTCGCAGTCGGTGCGGATCATCGCCGGGCATTTCACGTCCATGCAGCCAGCCACGGCATCCCGCGCTTTCAGCAGCTTGCCTTGGCGCCGCGCGTCTTGCACGGATTCGGAGGCCGAGATGCACTGGGCAACCTCGGCTTTCGACGAAGCAGGCTCTCTGGCCTGCGCGCTGGAAGCCAGCACCATCACACCGAGGCCCAGGGCCCACGTGGCTACGACCGCTTTCGTCATTGTCCTCCCCCGAAGCATTGGGCCTTGTATCGCTTGATGCCGTTTTCCACCACGTAGGGCGGCGAGCACGCACCCGCGCTGGCGGGCTTCTCTGATCGTTCGATCCGCCTGCCGGTCGTCTTGGCGACGAGCGCCGGCTGCTTGGGTACCACGCTCGGCGCGCTGCTGGCCACGGCCGAGACGACGGGCTCGGAGGGCACCGGCGGCAAATCGACCGGCGAGGCCGTTCCCGCGGCCACTGCGCTCTTCCCGCGCGACGGGCTTGCCCCGGCCATGTCACGCGGGCCGTGGGCGAGCCCGGCGATCGAGAACACCGTCCCGACCACGACGATCGCCGCCGCCGCCGCCGCCATCCAGGTCCGCCGCTTTGCACTGCGCACGGGCGCCGCCACGGCCTCGTCCGCCTTGGTTTCGACGTAGTCGGCCTGCATCGCGCGGGCCGCGTCCAGGGCGCTCGGCTCGCTCGCTTCGTCGAAGGACCCCTCGTGCGCCGCGTGCAGCGAGGCCTGGACCCGCCGCTCGCGTTCTTCGAGCTTGGGCCCGACCAGTTCGCTGACCCAGGCTGCCACTTCCTCCCGGCTGGCCCGCGGCAGCGCTTTGGCGACGCGCTCCGCCACCACGTGGGCATTCTCGGGCCGGCGATCCGGTGCATGTTGCAACAGTTCACGCACCAGCTCGTCGACGAGCTCGGGCACCTCGGGCCGACGCGTGCGCACGGCCGGGGGCGGCTTGCGCGTGACCGCGGCCTGGATCTGCGCCTCTAGACCGTCGAACAGCTTGGCGCCGGCGAGGCATTCCCACAGCACGATGCCGGCCGCGTAGAGATCGGTTTTGGCCGACACGATTCCGCCGGCCACTTGCTCCGGCGCCATGTATCCGGTCTTGCCGATCATCGAGCCGCTGCGCGTGGCGCGAATGCGATCTCTCACCTTCGCCACGCCGAAGTCGGTGACGAAAGTGCGGCCGTCCACCCCGACCAGGATGTTCTGCGGCGACACGTCGCGGTGGACGAGGCCGATGGTGTTGCCGGCGTCGTCCACCGACTGGTGGGCGGCGTGCAAACCTTCGAGAAAATCGATGGCGATGGCCGCCGCAATGGGGAGAGGAAAGGCGGTGCCCCGCGCCGTGCAGGCGCGCAACAAACCCGAGAGGGTGTCACCGTGAACGTACTGGAGTGCCATGAAAGCGTGCTGCTCGGTGCGCCCGGCATCGAGCACCTGCACCACGTTCGGGTGGACGATTCGTCCGGCGACTCGCCCCTCGTCGACGAAGCGCGTGGTGATCTCTTCGTCGTCGCCGAGGTGCGAGTGCAGCACCTTCAGCGCCACACGCTGCGGCGGCGAGCCGGGCACCCGGTCGGTCTCGGCGAGGAACACGGCACCCATGCCGCCCGACGCGATCCGGGTGAGGATCCGATATCGGCCGATCACCGAGGGCGGCGCCGCGTGGATGCTCGAGCTGGACTGTCGCATGGCCTTCTGGGCAGAATACATGTTCGCTTGCGAGTGGCCATGTAGGAAGCGAGTGCCGCTGTGTGCGCACGCTCCGCCCAGGCGCTAGAAGCTGCCGGACAGGCCGATCGTCGCCACGCCGACCTGCGGGCGCAGCGCCGTTCGCAAAAGCGGCCGGGCCTCGGCGCCGCGGGGTTGGTCGAACCCGTACAGCAAGGCGCCGATGGCACCGAGACCTGCGCCGGCCCCCAGCCACACCAGCCCCGCGCTCCGGTAGCGGCTGCGATCGGCGCGGGCGGCGTCGTAGTCGTCGGCTTGGCTCGGTAGCAGGGCGCCGGCGCGGCGCGCGTCCAGCAGCTCGCTGGCCTGCGCCTGGCTGACGGAAGCGGCCGCGAAAAATAGCCCGCTGGCGACCAGGCTGACCGCGCCTGCGCCCAGAAATCCGTACGAGACCTTGCGCTGCGTCGAGGTAACGAGACGGCGATCCAAGCTGGCCGAGCCGCCGCGTGGCAGCGAGAGCTCGGTGGTTTGCGCCACGTGGCCGTTTCTCAGCAGGCTCACCACGTGGTCCCCGGGTGTGACCTCCAGGGCACTGGAGAGCGGCGTTTCGCCGACGCTGCGGCCGTCGATCTCGATGCGCGTTCCGGCAGGCGCCCGCACCGACACCCGGGCCGGCATCGCGGCCAGGACGATGTCGATGGCGTGGGGGCGCCCTGCAGCAAGGCGGACGGAGCGGATCACGTCGAAGTAACCTGCAGCATGCACCCGGATCGTGTGTACACCCGCCTCGAGCGAGCCAGACCAGTATTCGGGCGTGGTCAAGCCGTCGTCGCCGACCTGCGCGGCGCCGTCGACCTCGATGAGGGCGCCCTTGGTACCCGACGTGACGATCAGCTCGGCGGCCCGGCTCGGTTGCACGGCGCCGGTGACCGGGTCGATCGAGACCGGGTTCACGCCGCTGGAGCGCGACAGCGTTTCGAGCTCGGTCACCGCGGTCGCCGCGTCTTTCACGCGCGAACCCTGCGGCACTTCCACCAGATACTTGCGAAAGCCGGCGAGGGCGCGAGCCAGCGTGGCCGGGCTCTGATCCTTGGCGTAGGCGCGGCGCAGCGCCTGCGAGAGCGAAAACAGGATCGCCGGTTGCGGCGACAGCGCGTATGCGGCGTCGAGGTACTTCACGGCCTGCTCGAACTGGCCCACAGCGTAGGCCTGCGCGCCGCCGTGAAAGAGATCCTTGGCCTCCTGGTTCGAGTCGTCGGCGTGCGCGGGCGTCGCGACGAGCGACAGTGCCAGCAAGCCGATCGCCAGGCGTCTCATGGGTTCTCCGTGACCGCGCGCAGCACGGTGGCGCGATCCCGCGTACCGACCACCAGATCGTCGACGCCGTCGCCGGTCACGTCGGCCACGATCAGGCTGCGGGCGCCGGCTAGCGCGGCTGGGCCCTTCTGCTGCTCGGTGTAGAGCGCATCGAACACCGAGCCCCGCAGCACGTAGATGCCCGACATTCCGCCGGCCCCCGGTTTGGTGGTGACGACCACCAGCTCGCGGCCGCGCTCGGGCGCGATGGTGCCGACCGCGATCGCGCGCGGCTCGTCTGGCGGTGCGAGCATGGTGGCGGCGGCGGGGTTGAGCTGCCCGTTCTGGTTCGGCACCAGCACGACGACGGTCTTGCGCGGATTGAGGTCCAGCAGATCGGTCTCTTCGGTTTCTTGGAAGGACGGCGCCGAGGCCAGCAGCACGACGACGTCGTCGCGGCCGTCGTGGTCGACGTCGACGACCTCGAATCCGAAGACCCGGTAGTACGGCGCGCGAGCTCCCGTGGCAACGATGCGAGTGGGCGGCAGGGCCAGGGTGTAGCCCGTGGCGGCGTACGCGCCGACGAAGAGCAGCGCGGCGGTTTGGTCGGCGTCGCCGCTGACGCCCGCGACCTCCTGGGCGCCGTCGCCATCGACGTCGATGCCGCGCAGGAGCGCGTTGATGCCGACGTCGGTGCCATCCCGGCGGAAACCACCAACGTCGACCGTGGCCCCGACGACCGGCGCCAGCACGCGCGAGCGCGAGTCGTCGCTGGCCACCGCGCCCGACCACAGGCGGTAGAAGGCTGGCTGTCCCGGCGAGGTAATGTCCCGGCCGAGGGCCACCAGATCCACGTCGCGTGCGCCTCGTCGGACCGGTGCGCTCGCCAGCGCAATGGCATCGAGGTCTTCGGCGCGATCGCCCCACGGAGCGGCGCCGAGGCCGTACAGCGAGAACGGTACGCGGCCGCCGACGCTGCGCAGCACGCTGACGGCGTCGTTTTCGACCCGAACGGCGCCTTCGTCCGTGATGGTGGTGGTGACGACGCCGACGTCGGCGGCCGAGTCCTCGCCGAGCAGACCGAACGCAAGCGGCGCCGCCACGACCTGCTTGACGCGCTCGAACGAGCCGATCGACGTGACCTCGTTCGGGAAGCTGCCGGCGCGCCCGAACAGCACGGAAAGGTTGCTGGTCTGGCCGGCTGCGTTGCTGGTGAGCAGCACGTCGTCGACGCGGTCGCCGTCGAGATCTGCGATCTCCAGTTGCTCGGTCGACAGGCCGGTGCGGACCGCCGTGAAGTTTAGTCCGAGATCCGGCGTGCCGAGCCCGACGTCCAGATCGACGGATCGAGTTCGGCCGCCCACGACGTCGAGCAGGCCGTCGTCGTTGAAGGAAGCAAGCCGCACGCTGGTCCAGCTCGACGTACGGGCCGCCCCGAGCTGATAACCGGCGCCGGCCACGTCGAGCGCGTACTGGGCATGCGCGACGAAGGTGGAGTCGACGAAGGTGAGAAATCGCCGCGTCTCGATCACGGTGCGGTTCTGCGCGTCGAGTACCTCGACGTCGCGGGTCTCGATGCCCAGATCGAGCAGCTGTTCCAGCTTCGAGACCTCTTCGTCGTCGGTGCGATAGAGCGGCAGCGTGCCGGTGGCGCGTGGCGTCGCGGCGGTTGCGGCCGGTGGAGCGGCGAACAAGGCGCGCGTGGTCTCGCCCTCCGAGTCGCTGGCACGCGGTGGCACCGAGCCGGCATAGGCTACCTCGATCTGCAGGGCGTCGCTCGCCGCGCGGCGGGTCGCCACCACCACGTCGGTGCGGGAGTCGCCATCGACGTCGAGCGACCAGGGCCCGTACACGATCGGTGCCGACGTGTTGGCCAGACGATCGCGCCGACCCGGGGTGCCGCGCGGCAGGCGCTCGCCGCTCCGGCAGCCCGCGCGGTCACCCGCCGCCGGCGCCACCAGACAGCACGGCTGCACGCTTTCGATCTCGGTGCTGCCAAGGTGCGCGAAGACGACGCGCTCGCACTGGTATGCCGGATCCGGCAGCGTGCTGACGCGGGTGCTCACGGGAAATTGCCAGTCGAAATCGGCAAGCGCCCCACGCGAGACGTCCGGACCGAGCAGGTAGGTGTGCGCGGGATCGCGCGGGGCGGCGAGGTTGGACACGAGTGCCAGGAGCTCCGAGGTGCGGCCGCCGGCGGCGGCGAGGTCGGTGGAGCCTGGCGCTGTGAGCAGCGTGACATGCGCGGCGGGGGGCAGGGCGATGAAGTCGGAAGCGACCGCGCTCAGCGTGGTCGCGTCGCTGCCGAGGGCAAGCAAGAGGCCGTCGAAGCGGGAGAAGAGCACGTCGTCCTTGCCGTCGTCGTTCACGTCGGCCACGCCGCCGAGCCCGAACGCGCCCTGCAAGGTCTGGTCGGCGGTGCGCTCGCCGGTCTTGTCGAAGGCGAGCAATCGCGGGTAGCCAAGGTCGATCGCATCGCGGCTCACGGCGAGCACCGAGTGCTGGCCGGTGCCGGCGAGATCGGCCGCGAACATGCGGTCGGCGCCGAGCGCGACGGACGATGCAGGCAAGTACGCGCCGTCGTCTGCACGCCGGCGGCAGATGAAATCGATGCCACAGCCGTGGCCCGATGGGCATTCGAGCGGCGCCGCGCCCGCGTTCGTGGCGCCGGCACCGCACACGAACCGACACGCGCCGGTCGTCT
>JAYUXI010000421.1:0-3565 GCA_043753085.1 Myxococcales bacterium
GGCGCCCCCGTCGCGCCGCCACCGAACAACGCCGGTCCAAGCCGTCCGGCTGCGTCTGCCGCCACCAAGCCGTCCGCGCAGCCGCCGCTGATCCCGCCCCTCTTTCCGAGCGGCTTGCCACCGCTGCCCAACGGGTTTCCGAGCGGCTTGCCGCAGATTCCAGGCCTGCCGTCGGGCGGATTCCCCTGGCTCCCGGCCCCCCAGTGACGTGTACTACGCGGCGCAGACGCGGTTGCGACCACCCTGCTTGGCCTTGTAGAGGCGCTCGTCGGCTAAGTGCAGCAGTGCGCTCTTTTCCTTCGCTGCGCACTCGCTGAGCGCCGCGGCGCCCAAGCTGGCGGTGACCTTTATGTGCTGGGGCGTCGCGCCGACGATGACGACCGGGAGCTCGACCAATGCCGTTTCGATGGCGCGGCGCAGCCGTTCGGCAAGTATCTTGGCTTCTGTCAAGGCCGTGCCGCGCGCCACCACCACGAACTCCTCGCCGCCGTAGCGCGCCAGCAGATCCTCGGTGCGGAGCGCCTTGCCGAGCGCGTCGGCCACGTGCCGCAAGACCGCGTCGCCCGCGGTGTGGCCGTAGGTGTCGTTCACCTTCTTGAAAAAGTCGACGTCGAGCATGACCACCGAGAGCTCGGCGCCGTGACGGATCGCGAACGCAAGCTCGGCATCGAGACGTTCTTCCATGTGCTTGCGGTTGAACACGCGGGTGAGCCCGTCGAGCAGAGCCGCCTCGTACATGCGGACGAGCGCCTGCTGTTCGTCCTCGTCCATGAGGTTGAAGCGCAGCGCGATGTGCGGGCCGAGGCGAATGCGATCGCCGTTTCGCAGATGGCGGGGAGCAGTGATCTTCTCGTCGTTGACGAAGGTGCCGTTGGTGCTGCGCTGGTCGGCGACCAAGTAGGCGTCGCCGATGGCGACGATCTGTGCGTGCAAGCCCGACACACTGTCGTCGTCGAAGTGGTAGGTGCACGTTTCGCCGCGGCCGAGCGTGGTGGGCTTGCCGGGGCCGACAGCCAGCACGCGGCCGGTGTCTTCGGTGCCGCCAGTGGTGAGCACGGCACGCGTTTGCTTGGGCTCGGCCGGGAGAGGGCCAGAATCCGCCACCAGCGTCCGGTTGAGTTCACGGGGCATGTTCGTTCCCGCAAGCATCGACAACACGCCCGCCGTTGTAAAGAGTCCTTTTTCGCGTCACGAGCCCCGTGAACCCATCGGCTTTTGCTATCGTTCGCCGCGTGCGAAAGGAGCTTCTAGCGCTGGCAGCGCCGCGGCTGCGGCGGATTCCGCCGGTGGCCTTCAGGCTGCTCCTCGCATGCCTCGCGCTCGTCGTCGTCATCGCACTCCTCGTGGCGAGGCAAGGCACGTACCGCGCACGGTTCGCGGCCTGGGCGCTGCTGGCCGCTTTCGGTCTGATCGTGGCCATCCTCCGGCACGAGGAAAAGAAACTGCGGCAAAGCCCGCGACGCCTCGTGCAGGAGCTGTTCGGCCGAGGGGATCCGGTCGCACACCGCATCGAGCAAGCGCTCGGTGTCGTCGAGTTGGAGGATCCTGGCGTGTCGCGAGCGCTCGCCGAGTTGCACTTTGCACGCATTCTGGCCACGGTGGACGTCAAGGAGCTGGAGCGCGTGGCCGAACGGCGCGCGCGACGCCTGCGAACGGCGTCTTGGGTGGCGGGCGCCGCCGCCTTCGGCGTCCTGGTGTGGCGGTTCTTTGCGCTGGTGGAGGGCGCCGACGTCCTGCTTGCGGCAGGGGACGTGGCTCCCCTGGAGCTCGATTACGTCGAGAACCTCGATCTGCATGTCCGTCCGCCGGACTACTTGCGCATGGAGGAGCGCCAGGGACGCGTCTCCATGCCGGAGCAAGCGCCGAAGGGCTCACTGCTTACCCTGCGCGGGGCGCCCGTCCAGCCGGGCCGTGCGGTGTTCCTCTCGGACGGCCAGAGCGAGGTGCCCTTCGTCGATGACGGCACGGGCCAGATCGTGGCGCGCTTTCCGCTCTCGCAAGACGCGGAGCTGCGTGTATTGGCTCGATTCGGCGACGTCAAAATCTACGATCCGGTCCACATCGTCGTGCACGCGTTGCTGGATCGACCGCCCGAGGTCGCCTTGGAGGGCGCGCCGCGTACCATCCGCCTCGCCGCCGAAGACCTGACCGAGATCCCGATCCGCTACGAAGCCGAAGACGATCACGGCCTCCGCGAGGTGCACCTGGTGTTGCGCTCGGGCACCCGCGAGGAGCGTCGCACCTTGGCCCGGCTGGACGGCACCACCCGCCGAGATCGCGGCGGCTACGTGCTCCGCCTGAAAGACGCATTCATTGCCCGCAGCTACGCGCCGGTCGAGGTCGTGGTCGAGGCCAAGGACAACGATCCAATCGACGGGCCGAAGTGGGGCAAGAGCCCGGCCATCACGCTGATTCCGCCGGAGATGGGCGAACCCGAGGCGCTGCGAATTACCGCCCTGCGCGATCTGCGCGACCACCTCGTCGACACGCTCGCCGTGGCGCTGTCGCCCGCTGCCGGCGACGCACCCAGCAAACAGAAACAGGCCCGCGAGGTGTGGGATCGCGTGGGCGAGAACGAAGGCGTGCTGACCTCGCTGCTGCTGGCGCGCTTTGCCAGCTTGCGCGTGCCGAGCCGCCTGGCGGTGTTGCTGCAGGCCCAGAACGTGAAGACCAAGCAGGCGGCCAAGGCCTACCTGGCGTTGCCCACTGCGGCCAGCCGCGCCGCCGCGGCCACCGCGCTGGAGCGCTTCGTGCTCGTCGTCGATGCGATGGGGCAGGGACGCTCGGTCAAAGATGCCCGTCAGGTGGCGCGCAAGCTGTCCGAGATCGCCGACGAGCTCACCACCGCGGAGCGCATGCTGGAGAGCGCCGGCCCCGGCGCCATTGCCCCGCCCGACAAGCCCGGCGCCGCGCGCCCCGCAGACGACTCGCGAGCCAAGTCGATGGCTCGCGGGGCGGCTGCCAAGTCGCTGCTGGTCGGCGGCGGTCGCTGGCTGTCGGAGCTTGGCTTGCTCGGGCGCGATCTGGGCGAGATCGTGCACGCGTACGGCAAGCGGGTAGATCGCGCCGAGCTTGGCGACGACTACTTCCATGCTGCGCTCGCCGCCGCGGATCTCGCCGCGCGCTTGGCCGAGCCCGACCCGTCGTTCCAGTCGCAGGGCGGCGGGGGTGGGGGCGGGTTCGGCGGCGGCGAAGCAGGCGCTGGCTCGGGCTCGCAAGCGGAGCAGGGCGGCGAGGCCAGCGAGGTCGAAAAAGCCTTCCAGGAGGCAGCCGCCGAGCTCGGCAACCTCGTCGAGCAACACGCCGAGAAGCTTGCCGAAACCGAGCGCGATGCGGAAGGCAAAGCCGTCCCGGAAGATCTCAAGGAGTTCCAGGACGTGATGAAGAGCCACGCCGAGGCCATCCGCAAGGCTGCGCAGGCGCTGCCGAGCGTGGGCGGTGGCAGCGGCTCGTGGACCGGCAAAGCCGCCGAAGCGCGCGAGCAGGCCGAGCAGATGGCCAAGGCGCTCGAGAGCGGCAACGTCGCCGACGCGGTGAGCAGCGGACACGCCGCGAAAGCCGCCGT
>JAYUXI010000422.1:0-8718 GCA_043753085.1 Myxococcales bacterium
GGCTGCGTCGTCCGGCTTGAGGGTGGCGAGCAGCGCCTCGTCCGCCTCGGGGCCGAACGTCTCGCGGAGGTACGCGCCCTTGGCGCCGTCACCGCCACGAACGCGGTACTGGTAGTCGCGATCCTTGATGCGGATCTCGTCGACCTGACCGGCGCGAACTTCTTTCTTGAAGTCGCTGAACGCCACCGATTGCTTCCGATCCTGGCCAAGGAAACTCCAAATGGCCAGAAACATCAGAATGAGGACGGCCCAGAGCAAAAGCGTTTTGTGCGACTGTTTCACGATGACCTTCAGGGGAGGATGCTACGCGATTTCATGGGTCGGCGCGAGCGAACCGGCTTTTCTCTTTCCGCCTCGGGGGCGGCTTCGATTTTCATCTCAACGTGGGGCCCGTCCCAGCGCGCCGCAAGGCCGCCAGGTAGCCACACCCGGGTGGCCTCGCAACGGTCGCGCGCCAGCCGCCGTAGCGCTTCCAGCGAGGACCTGGGCAAGCTGCGGAGCAGCGCCAGATCCGCGCTCTCGGTGGGTTCTGCGTAGGGCTGGGTGTGGGCGTCGGCCAGTCGGCACAGCGTTTCTTCGATGCGGGGCGACAGCGATCGCAGCAGCGGCATGAGCTCCGTCCGGATGCGCACCCGCAGGAAGCGAGGGTCGGCGTTGGACGGATCCTGGGCCCAGACCAGCTGGTTCCGATGCAGATGCGCGAGAACGAGGTCCTTCGGCGCCCGCACCAGCGGCCGCAAGCGGGATCCTGCCAGCACCGGGAGCACGCCGAGCCCCTCGGCCGGCGCGCCGCGCAACAGACGCAGCAGCACGGTCTCGGCGCGATCGCCCGCGTGGTGTGCGGTGGCCACGAACGCTGCGTCGTGCTCGGCCCGCACCTGCTCGAGCGCAGCGTAGCGAGCACGGCGTGCCCGCGCCTGCAGGTTGCTGCCCGGCGCGAGCTGCAAGGTGGTGGTGCGCCACGGCACGCCGAGCGCCGCGGCGAGCTGGCCCGCCCCCGCCAGCTCCGCGGCGGCCTCGGCGCGCAGACCATGATCGACGCCGTGTGCGAAGAGCCGGAGCCCGCGCCGTGGAGCCACATGCGCCATGACGTGCAGCAGCGCAGTGGAGTCACTGCCGCCGCTGATGGCCAGCACCACGGCGACCTTTTCGACCTCGGCCTCGCGCAGGGCCCGCGTGGCCACCGTGACGAGCGAGGGCGCCGTCATCCGGGGCGCCGTACGAAGAGCGCGAGCGTTTCGACGTGGCGGGTCTGCGGGAACATCTCGAACAGCTCCAGACGGGCCAGGGTGTAGTCCTCGCCGAGGAGCGCGCGGTCACGCGCGAGGCTGACTGGATCGCACGACACGTAGACGATGGCCTGCACGCGCGACGTGCGTGCATTCTGCATGAGCTGGTGCGCGCCGTCTCGGGGCGGGTCGAGCACGAGCAGCGGCAGTCGGTTCGGAAGCGCCGCTCCTTCCGCCGAGGCTTCGTGCACTTTCGCGACGAGCCCTCGCGCCGCCAGGTTGGCTCGGGCAGCGACGACGGCGTGCGCCGACAGCTCGAAGGTGTCGAGCCGGGTGGTGCGCGCCGCGAGCAGCACGGAAAAATTGCCGGCGCCTGCATGCATCTCGAACACGCGCGCGTCCGGCCGCAGGCCGAGCGACTCGATGGCGGCGAGAACCCGCACGGCGAGCTCGTGGTTGATGGCCGACGCGCTCTGCGCGAACCCGCCGGGCGCCAGTGTGAGCGGCGCGCCGTCGGCCGCTTGCATGACCGGCGCCGGCGCGCCGAACACCAGCGGCGCGCCGTGCGGAAACAAGACGCGCATGCCGGCGAACGCATTGCTCTGCACCAGGCGGTCGAGGCTGCCGATCAGCGCGCCGCTCGGCTCACCGGCCGAAAGCTGCAGCTCCGCCACCGGCAGCTCACCGGCCCCCAGCGCCAAAGACAGCTCGCCGTCGACGGGGCCGCGCAGTACGTCGGCGAGGGCCACGCGCGCGCGATCGAGTCGTGGGTCGGCAACGTGGCAGATGCGCGGCACCAGCAGCGTGTTGCTGCGCGCACGAAAGTAGCCGACCTGCACCGCGGCGCCGCGGCTGCGCACATGCAGACGGAGCCGGGTGCGGTAGCCGAGCGAGGCGGACGCGGCGTGGTGTGTGACGGCCGTCCCGAGCAGACGCGTGAGCCGGAGGTCGTGCTCGCGGCGCTGGGCGTCCTCGCGGAGATGCATCCAGTCGCAGCCACCGCAGGCAGCGTAATCGGCGCACTCGGGCGTTTTCCGTTCGGCGCTCGGCACGAGCACCCGAACGAGGGTGGCGCCTTTGCCTTCGAGCCGCGCCACGACGCGCTCACCGGGCGCCGTGCCGCCGACGAACACCGCGCGGCCCTCGCAGTGCGCGAGGCCCTCGCCGCCCGTGCCCAGGGCCTCGATGTCGAGCTCGATCTCCGGCGCCCGTATGCCGCGCGGCTTCACGTGGGCGGTTCGCAGGCAAAGATCACGTAGCCGCCCATCGGATCGTTGGCTTTCAGCTGCTTGGCCGTGGTCCACACCACGATGACGCGATTGCCCTCGACGGCGACCGACACGCGCCCGTCGCGGATGCTTCCGACCGTGGACGCGCGGACTTGGCTGAGACGAATCGACTGCAGCGCCGAGGGGTTGGTGGCTGCCGTGCCGAACAGCGTGAGGATGATATCGCCCGGAATGGCGGTGGCGACGAAGACGCGATCGAACGCCACCGCCACGTCGGCGTAGTCGACCGCAGAGGACTGGGCCTCGCCGTTGGTCAGCACTGCGTAGCGCTCGGCCGTCGGCGGTTGGGCGGGATTGGCCGCCGGGTCGAAGTTGATCGCGTACAGATCCGGATCCGACGGACCGGCGCCGTCGCCGACCACGAAGGCGCGGTTGTCGACGATCGCGACCGAGGCGAAGCGACTGGGAATCACGTACGGCGTGGGCAGCGTGGCGCCCGGTCTGACGCGGTCCAGTGGCAGAAACTGCACCGACAGTGAGCGTTCCGCGTCCGGGACCTCGCCCTGGCGGAATGTCGGTCCCGCGTCGCCAGTGCCGGCGTCTGTGACGGGTTCGCCCACCATCGCCCCTTCGTTGATGGCGACCATGACCACCGAGCTGGTCGACACGTCGATCGCGGCGGTGGTTTGGCTCCACGTCACGAACTCGCTGGCGGGGATTCCGAACGGAACGCGCACTTGACCTACGCCCTCGTTCAGAACCTCGAAGCCGCCGCGAGGAGGGGCGCCATTTTCGGCGATGAACACTGCCTCGGCCTGGCCCGCGATGACTGGAGCGACCACCCAGCGGCCGCCGCCGAGCGACGCGACGGCGTGGTTCTGACCCAGCGTCAGGGGCCCGGGCACGTTCATACGGCTGATCGAGATGGTGCCGTCGCCCAAGGCGGCAATGTCCTTGTCGAAGCCGAAGAACTGCAGCGCGGTGTTGGTGGGCTCGCCCGCCGCGTCGCACTGGGTTTGCGACACGACGCTGAGGCCGGTGTTGTCACGCGTGCTCCAGGCGAGACCGGTGCCGTCTTCCTGTGGCTGGTTGGTGCAGCGGCCGAGAAAGCTGTTCGGGACGAAGCGAAACAGGCCGCCGTTGCGGGCGATGGGCTGCGCCACCACGGTGGTGCGGTCGCCGTCGTCGACGTTGAACTGACCGTACGTGGCCAAAAAGGTACTGGAGATCGCGCGCACCGCGGGCGCGGCGACCGCGAGGCCCTCGGTCTCGCGATTGGCCGGGGTTTCGGGATCGATGTAGACGCTGAGCGGGCCGGAGCCGATCACGTCGAGCGAGCAGTTCTGGCCGCTCCGCTGGGGGAGGCATTGCGCCAGCTGGCAGGTGAGCCCTTGGCCGCACGGCGGACCGTCCTGCGTGTCCGGCCGGGTGGCGATCCGCACGGTGTCGGCGCTGCCGATGTCGAGACCGTCGCAGCCGCGGGCGATGACCCGGCAGTCGGCGTCTTTGACCTGCGCGACGAACGCGTAGTAGCCGCTGGGCAGATCCCCGAGGGCGGGAATCTTCGAGGTGTCGTCGCCCGGCGAAAACAGCACGCGCCGGATCGGCCCGGCCACCGGCGCCTCGCCATAGGCCACACGGCCGGCCAGGCTGCACTGGACATTGTCGTATACGCTGATCTCGATCCAGCGCGTCGACTGCTCGAGCGTCGGCGGCACGGTGATCAGGAAGTCGAGCGTCTTGACGCGATCGCACGCTCCGATCAGCGCGACGCTCGCGCCGAGCAGCAGCACTGCAGCCACGACCGAGCGGCGCCGATCGAGCTGGAGGTGAGGCCGAGCGGGGCCGAACCACGCGCGCAGTCGCTTCGTCATCGTGACTGCCGCCGGTTCATTGCGAGACGAACTGTCGCGCGTCGACGTGGCCGTCTTGGGGGACCTTGACCGAGAACGTCTTCCTCTTGTCGTCGACACCGACGAACTTGATGGTGTGCGAGCCGGATGGAACGGTGCGCTTGGTGATCGGACCCGGGCCGAGGTTGGCGCCGTTGTCGTAGATCTCTTTGCACTTCGGCAGACAGACGATGGTGATGGTGCCGGTGCCCTTGAACGCCGTGGGCGCGGTCGGGGTGGGGGCCGCCGGCTCCTTGGTCTTGCCCGCCGACGTGTTGGCGGCGGTGGAGCCAGCCGGCTCCTTCGTCGCGGGCTTCTCGACCGGCTTTCCCACCGGCCTCTCGGCCGCGGCCGGCTCGACTGGCGCCACCACCGGCGGCGGTTCGACGACCGGGGGCGCGAGTTGCGTCCCGGCGCTGACTCCGGGTACCGGCACACCGCCGGTGGTGACCGGCGCAGCGCTGGCGGTGCTCTCGAGCACGCCGGCGAACGCGATGCGCGCCGCCGACAGCGGACCGTGCGGCTTGCCGTCGGGCTTGATGGCGACGTGGTCCTTGCTCCGGAACATCACCACGAGCAGGACGGCCACGGTGATCGCCGCGAACGCAGCGGCCACGGAGAGAACCATCCACTTGGAACGACGCCGGGTGATGGCCTGCGCGGTGACGGTGCGGCCGTATTCGTTCGGGCCGGGCGGGGCGCTGATGCGCGGCACGGTCGCCATGCCGCGGTGGCCTCCCGGGACCTGGCCTTGCTGTCCCAGCAGGTTGCCGTGTGTTTGCGCGAACGCGTCGGGACTGAACGGGTTCTGGGCCGAGGGCTGGGAACCGCTGGCGGGGTACCCACCGCTCTGCGACGTCGGCTGCATGGCCTGCTGGGGCGGCATCCCGAACGCGCCACTGCCGCCACCGGGCCGCTGCAAAAACGAAGGCTGTTCCTGCATCTGCAGCGTGCGCGCCATGGGCGGCATGCCCGCAGCCGGCGCCGGGTTCGGAAAGGAGAGATCGGGCAGCTTGGCCGCGCCGTCGCCACTCCAGTCCACCGCGTCGTCGACGATGGTAGAGTCTTCGCCGGCTTCTTCTTCCGGTGGCGGCATCGCGCCTTGCAGGTGGTGCGACGGATCGTTCAGCGCGGGGAGATTGCCCGAGATGCTGGACAGCGCCACGGCCATGGTCGGCGCGTCGTCGCTCAGGCCTTGCGGATCGTACTCCTGGCCGAACGGCGCGCTCGACTGGCGCGGCGCCGGCATCGCAGTGTGGCGGCCAGCAAGGGGAAGAGGCAAGCCGAGCCCGAACTCGGTGGGCACGCGCGAGGTGAGCGGCCGCGGCGGCTCCTTGGCGGCGCCGGCACCACTGGCCCCGAAAGGACGCGGCGGCGGCGGCGCGCTGCGACCCGCCCCGGGCCGAGCCGCGGCTTGGGCGCCCGATGGCGCAACCGGGCGCCCCGCCGCGGGCAGTGGGCGTTGCCGCTCGTCGGGCGTGCCCGAAGCACCCGACTGCGGCTGCGGCGCGAGCGCGCGGGCGCGTAGCTCCTCGACGTTGACGGTCTGCGTGACCTCGGCGGCCCAGCGCAGGTGGGCGTCGCGCTTCTCGAGCCGATCCTTGAAGGTTGCGGTCATGAAGCTCGAGACCTCGTCCGAGCCGATGAACAAGCCACGCCGCAGGAAGAACGACTGCAGCGCGCGCGAGAACTCGCGGGCGGTTCGATAGCGCTCGCCACGGTTTTTCACGAGCGCCTTCAGGACGACTTTTTCGAGGTCCATCGGGTAGCCGCGAACGATGGTGGAGGGCCGCGGCACGTTGCACTCCTGGACCTTGGCCAGGGTGTCGAGATCGTTGTCCATGCGGAACAAGCGCTGACCGGTGGTGAGCTCCCAGAGCACGACGCCGAGCGCGAAGATGTCGGTGCGGCGGTCGACTTGCTCGCCCTGGACTTGCTCCGGTGACATGTACGCGAGCTTGCCCTTGAGGGTGGCCGCCTGCGTGGCGTTGGCGAGTCGCGAGCTGAACTTGGCGATGCCGAAGTCGAGCACTTTGCTGACGCCGTCGTATGTGACGAAGATGTTGTGCGGGGTGACGTCGCGGTGGACGAGACCGAGCTTCTCCCCGCTCTTGCCGAGCAATTCGTGTGCAGCATGCAACCCTTCGGCTGCGTCGGCGACGACCTTGCAGGCAATTTCGGGCGGGATCGGCTGTCCGAGCTCCTCGCTGCGGCGCATGATTTCGCGCAGGGGTTCACCGTGGAGGTACTCCATGGCGATCCAGTAGGTGTCGTGATCCTTGCCGACGTCGAACACCATCGCGACGTTCGGGTGCGAGATGCGCGCGGCGACGCGCGCCTCGTCGAGGAACATGAGAATGAACGACTCGTCCTCGATGAGGTGCGGGTGGATCTTCTTGATGGCGGCCCAGCGCTGGAAGCCGCCGAGGCCGTCCATGCGTGCAAGGTGCACGCTTGCCATGCCGCCGACACCAATCTCGTCGACCACGCGGTAGCGATCGATGAAGTACGTTCCCGGTTCTGCGGCTTGGCTCATGCTTTATTCCGTGGTGACACTGGGGGCACCGATCGTGATTCGATCCGGCGGCAGCAAGAGAAAATAGTACGCGGAAGCACCCCCTGCCGCGAGCAGTAGCGAACCGAAGGCAACGTAAGGCCAGGGGCTCGACCAGAACCCACCACGTTTCTTGTCGGCTTTTCTCGAGCTTGAATCGGCCTGGAGCCCACTGGCGCTGGCCTTTTCTGGCGCCTTGCCCCCCACTTCGATGCTCTCCTCGACCGACGCGAGGCGGTTGCGGAATCGGTCCAGCACGTCGACCCGGACCCTGATCACCGAGCCTGGCAGCGTGAGGTCCATCGGCACGCGGTACTCGGTGACCGCGCCGGGCGTGGTTTCTTCACTGTGTTCCTTGCCGGAGGTGCCGTCCTTCGCGTGCAGCTCCATTTTCTTCGCGAGCGCCAGGTGTGCGGCGTCCAGCGTGGCCTTGATGAGAAACGTCGTGTGCGGCTCGATGTGCTTGGGGATCGAGGCCGTGAACGAGATGGACCCGATCGCCGCCACGTCTGCGCGTGCCGTGTTCGCGTAGTCGATGGCCTTGGAACCGGCGTCGGCCGGCAGCAAAAAGTCGCCGTCGAGTGCGCCGGCCGCGCGGAAGGCAGCGATGGCGGGCGCCTTCTTCGCCTGCATGGCGCGCGCGGCGCCCAGGTACACGTAGCTGTCGACCAGTTCGCGCGGCGACATGCTGCCGTCCTCGATGGCGCGGCGGGCGAGTCGCTCGGTCTCCTGCCAGTCCTTCTTGGCCCAGGCTTCGGCCACCGGCTTCGGCGGGTCGGCCCACGCGGACGCGGGCGCGGCCATCCCGAGCGCGAGAAGCAAAAAGGCCCGGGGTTTCAGCGACACTGCGCGAAGAATACCCTCGGGCACGTGCCTAGGGGAAGGGCTGATAGGGCCGCGTTCGCTGGTACCGATAGTCGAACGTGCCGGTGAGATGCCCGCGGCACGGCGGCGGCTGGAAGCCACCTGGACACGCCTCGCGCGGATCGGTGAGGTACACGTCGAAGCGACCTGCGATGCGACGCTCGGCGTCGCTCGACTCGAGGATGTCGCCGTTGAACAAGCTGTCGAACGTGATGGTGCTGCGCGCGGTCGGCGCGGTCGGTACGGGCGTGGCGGAGCCGCACTCCTGGGTCACCGCCGTGCACGTGCCGTCGGCGGCGAGACGCACCACGTCTGCGGCGTACAGCGCGACGTTTTGCGTGCGGCAGGTCTTCTGCAAGTAGAGATTCAGGTGCACGCCCGGCGGATCGGGCTCGGCCACGACCGGCGTGTTCGGCGGCGTGACCTCCGGCGAGAGTCCGACGCGCAAGGTTTCGCCGAGCCGAGCGGGATGCTCCTCGTCGCCGCGGATCGAGGGAAAGTCGTCGATGAGGACGCTCACGCCGTCTGCGTAGGTGAAAAAGTCGCTGTCGCGCTGGAGGCGCAGGGTCATCGCGTCGCGGTAGGTCTCGGCGCCGAAGAAGTTCGGTTCGAGGTCGAACGTTCCGGACCAGCAGTCCCTGACGTCGAGATCGCCGCGAATGGCGCCTTCGCCCTCGCGGGACACGCACGCAGTGAACACGACCGTGGCAGCGGCCAGAAACGAGGCTGCGCCCGCGAGCTTCATGCCGCTTGGCTCCGGCGCGCGGCTTCGATGCGCCCGCCTCCCAGCACGCGGTCGCCGGAATAGAACACGGCAATCTGGCCCGCGGCGACGGCGCGCACGGGCTCGAAAAAGGTGAGGGTGGCGTGCAGATCGCCTGCACTCTGCACCATGGCGCGCACCCCGCCATGGCGATGGCGGATGCGGACGCTGGCCTCGAGCGGCAGGG
>JAYUXI010000423.1:0-8684 GCA_043753085.1 Myxococcales bacterium
TGTACGACACCATCGTAGAACCTGGGCCGACTCTCTGGCTGTACCGCGCGGGCACGGTGTGCACCCTCGTTGGCGTGCTGCTGGTCAGCTTGGCGCTGCGCCGCGTGCCCGCCGGGGCGGCTACGCCGCAGGTGCGCCTGCGCGGTGCGCCGCCGGCCGTGCGTGGCCTCGTGGCGTTTGGCGCGGTGTTGCTCGCGGTGAGCGTCGGGCTGTGGCTCTACGGGGATCGGTTCGACTTCACCCACGACGCGAGCACCATCGCGCGTGGTCTCGGCGGCCGGCTGGAAGGCGCCCGTTGCACCGTGGTGTTTCCGAAGACCCTCGAGCCACGCGACTCGGCGCTGCTGCTGCGCGACTGCGAAGAGGAGCTCGCCGACGTCGAGCGCGCGCTCGGCGCGCCCGCATCCGAGCGCATCACGGCGTTTTTCTTCCGGGATTCCGTCGAGAAAAAGCGCTACATGGGCGCCGCCAACACGTACATCGCGAAGCCGTGGCGCCGCGAGGTTTACTTGCAGGTTGCAGGGTATCCGCACCCGGTGCTCGGTCACGAGATCGCCCACGTCGTGGCGGGTCGCTTCGGCCGGGGACCATTTCGCATCGGCGGTAGCGTCGCCGGCCTGCTGCCCAACCCGGGGCTCATCGAAGGCGTGGCGACGTCGGCTTCCCCCGATGACGACGCGCTCACCGACCTGCAGTGGTGCAAGGCGATGAAAGACGAAGAACTGCTGCCGCCGATCGCGGCGCTGTTCTCGCTCTCGTTCCTCGGCCAGTCGTCCTCGCGCGCCTACACGGTGGCCGGGGCGTTCGTGGGGTACGTGAGCGAGCGCTTCGGGTCCGCCGCCGTTCGCCAGTGGTACGCCGGCGCCGACCTCGCCGATGTCACGGGTCGTTCGTGGGCCGATCTCGAAGCCGACTTCCGCGCGCAACTCGACACGCTGCAGCTGTCGCTTTCGGCGCGCGCCTACGCCCGCGCCAAGTTCGGCAAGCCGGGTGTGTTCGGCCGCCGCTGCCCGCACCTCCTGGATCGGCTGCGCGCGGAGGGCGAGGCGTGCGCTCGGGATCACGACCTGGAAGGCGCGCAGCAAGCGCTCGACGCCGCCTTGCGCGTCGACTCCAGCGACGCGCGGACCAAGCTCGCCCTCGCGGGCCTGGCGTTCACCCGCGGCGACGCACCCGGCGCGCGGGCGCGGTACGAGACGCTGTTGGCCGACTCTTCGGCGCAGGTGCGAGAGCTCGCTCGCGACCAGCTCGGCGACGTGCTGCTGCTGCAGGGCAACTACGACGAGGCCGCCGTGCTGTTTTCGGCTACCGTCGCCGAAACCGAAGACGAGGACATGGCGCGCAACGCCGAAGTGAAGACGCTGGCGGCCACCGATCCGCGGTTGCGAGCGGCGGTGGTGACGCTCCTCGCCGGCTTGCCGCCCAGCGCGCAGAAATCACCGCTGCTCGCCGGCGTGCTGCTCGCCGAAGCGCGCGGGACCTCGGCGCGGGCGTCTGCTCTGACCAGCTATTTGATCGGCAAGAATCTGGTCACCCAGAACCTCCACGCGGTCGCGTTGCCATGGTTGCAGAGTGCACTCGTTCAGCAGGCCGAGCTGAGCGAACGAGTGCGGCGTGAGCTGGCGCGCCAGCTTGCCATCGTGGGTTGCGTGACACAGTCACGCGACGTGCTCGAGGCGGTCGGCCGTGAGCTCGAGCACAGCGAGACGTCGGGCCGGACGATGGCGATTGCGCGGCTGGTGCGCCGTTGCCAGCGACCTATTCCGTGAAGTCGTGCAAATCGGGAAAGGATGGGGCGGTTTGCAACGTCCAACTCACAAGGGCTCGCAGAACGCTGGCCCCCTTCCTGGAGTACGCACGATGAAGTTCTCGAAATGGATGCTGACAGTCGCTCTCATGGCAGTTCCGGCAAGCGCACTGGCCGGCGAAAAGGGCGACCATCCGAAGATGAAGTTTCCGGTCGCTGGCGCCGAGTTCCGCGCGAAGGTGTCAGGCCACCAGGCCAAGCACAAGGAGCGCATGGAGCGTCGTCTCGCCGAGAAGAAGGTGCCCGCCGACAAGGCAAAGGAGGTCCGCGATCGCGCCGCGCAGATCGAAGCCAAGGTGAACGCCAAAGTCAGCGAGGTCATCGAGGACGGCACCGTGACCAAGGACGAGGCCAAGGCCGTGCGAGAGGTTGCGCGCGCCGGCCGCCCTCCCCACAAACACGGTGAGCACGAGGCGCGGAAGTAGCGCGCGTTCTCTTGACAAGTCGGCGCAGGATAGCGAAAGTGCGCGCTCCCAACGGCCTCCTGGCCTGCAGGGAGCGCCGGGATAGCTCAGTTGGTAGAGCAGCGGATTGAAAATCCGCGTGTCCCCAGTTCAACTCTGGGTCCCGGCACCACGTGTTGCCCCGCTTCGCAAAGGTCGCTGCAGGTGCTGCGCTGACGGTGATGTCTGCGGTGGGGTGCGGCAACCGCAGCCCAGTCGAGCCACCGGCCCCACGGGAGACCAACCTCGAGGCTCCGGCAGCGCCACTCGCCGCCGATGTGCTGCGCCTCTACGACGACGCCGCGTCGCTCGATCCGTTGCGACTGATCAAGCTGGCGTCCCAAGAGGGGCTGGTGGCGCTCCTGCGCGAGGCCGGTCGTGAGCCGAAGCATCGCCGTGCCGTGATCGCGGCCCTTCCATACACCGGCCGTCCCGCGGCGGCCGAGTACCTGGCGCAGGTGGCGTTGACCGGCGAAAAAGACAGCGAGCCGGCATTCGACGCGCTGCACGAGCTTGCGGCAACCGTGCGCCGCAACGAAGACGCCGAAGACCTCGTCGAGCTGCGACGTGGGTGCGACCTGCTCGCGCGGTTCGTGGCCGACGGCAAAGGCAAGAAAGAGCATCGCTCGCGGGCCGTGTCGTGTCTGCGTGTGCTTGCGCAGCACGGCTGCAGCGCGCCCACCACCACCGAGTACGACGCGCCCTGAGCAATGCGCGAGCGAAGCGCTGCGAACGCCGTAGGAGCCCGGCTCCAGAGCAAAAGAATAGGTTGGGGGCGCTGTGACTCCCAACCTCTTCACCGGCTGCGTCAGCCTTCTTCTTCTTCCATCGCCAGGCGCGAGAGCACGGTCATGCCGACCGTGGCGCCGCAGCGCGCGCAGAGCGGAACTTCTTCGCGTCGAACCTCGCCGCCGCGAACCCAGACATAGGTGCCTTTGCCCGTCACGCGGCCCGCGGCCTCGTCGTCACCGGGATGAATCGTTTCGCCGCACGCGTCGCATCGCGAGCTGGCGCAGTCGCGCAGCGAGGCGAAGGTGGCGGCGCGATACTGCATTCCCACCAAACTAGCTCGTTCTGCGAAATTTGCGAGCAACTCTCGGCTCCCGCAGCCGACAGGGATCCCATGCGGAGTTGCTTGCACTGGCTCATGCCCCTCGCGCTCGTCACCGTACTTGGCTGCGCATCCCGCCCGCCGCTGCCACCGCACGCGATCTCGTTGAATGACGTGGGCGTCGCCGCCCTAGGCGCCGGCGATCTGCAGACCGCGGAGGCGCGCTTCACGTTGGCCACCGAGTACGGGCCGCGCTTTACCGAAGCGTGGGTCAACCTGGGACTCGTCGAGCTGCGCCGCGGCAACCTGCAACGGGCGTACAAGCGCTTCGATCACGCACGCGATCTCAATCCCGATCTGCCCACTCCGCATCATGCACTTGGCTTGCTGGCGGAGAAGCGTCACCTCGAAGGCGAGGCCGAGCGGCACTACGCTCTCGCGCTCCGCGTCGATCCCGGCTTCCTGCCGGCGCGCCAAAATCTCGGGCGCCTGCTGTTCGCCCGGCGCGCATTCGACGATGCCAAGTCTCAGTTCTTGCGCCTGACCGAAGTCTCGCCCCGCGAGATGGCCGGCCATCTCGGTCTGGTCGAATGCTTGTTTCGCCTTCACCGCGAAGGCGAGGCCGACGAAGCATTGGCACGCGCTCGGCGCCTGCTCGGCGACGCGCCCGAGCTGCGTCTGCTGCTGGGTCGCCAGCTGCTCCACCGCGGCAACTTCGACGAAGCGGAGCGCATGTTCGCGGATCTCACTGCCTCGCCCGACGCGCGCATTGCCGGTGCTGCCTGGGCCTTCGTGGGCGTGGCGCGGCTCGGCAAAGGCGATGGGGTCGGTGCCGAGAGGGCAGCTGGTGAGGCCCTGCGTGTAGACCGCGACGATCCCGTGGCCACCTACGCGATGGCAATCGCGCTGGTAGCCCGCGGCGAAACGACACGCAGCAAGGACTACTTGTTGCGAGCCCGCGACATGGGCGCCCTCGACGCACCGACATTCGAAAAGCTGCGCAGCCCTCCGTGAGCTGGGCGCCTAGCGAAGCAGAACGCGCGCGCCCGCCAGCAGCACGCCAATCACACCGAGCACCAACATGACCACGAGCCAGCCGGGTACGTGCGTGCTCTGCGCCGGGGCCAGGGTTTCCGAGTTGCCGTCGTAGTCCGGATCGCCGGGCGAATCTTCGTCTTCGTCGAAGGAGAGGCCTTGCATCGGCTCGTTGGAAGGCGCCGGCGGCGACGTGCTGATGCGCATCGGCAGGGTGTTTTCTTCCGGAAGCGGGTACTTGCGATAGAGGAGCGGCTGCTGGTCTTCGCCACCGGGCATCGGCACGCCTTCGCCATCGAAGCGAGCGATGATCGCCGTGATGTTGTCGTGGCCGCCGGCCTGGTTGGCGCGCTCGATGAGCACTCGGCAAAGTTCGTGGGATTCGCCGCCGACCTTCATGAGCTCGCGAATCTCTGGATCGCGAATCATGCCCGAGAGGCCGTCCGAGCAGAGCAAAAGCACGTCGCCACGTACCAGCGGCACATAGGTGAGATCGACCTGGACGCTGTCCGAGGTGCCAAGCGCCTGCAGGATGATGTTGTTGTGCTCGAAGGTCTCGGCCTCTTCTTCGGTGAGCTGGCCGGCCTCGATGAGCTGGTTCACCAGTGACTGATCGCGTGTAACTTGCACGAGGGTGTCGCCGCGCAGGATGTAGCCTCGGGAGTCGCCGACCTGGGCCAGAAAAAGGTGACGGTCGATCAGCGCCGCAGCAGTCACGGTCGTGCCCATACCGCGCCGCGACCGGTCGCTCTTGGCGTCGTCGAAGATGCGCTGGCCCGCGGTTTCGACCGCCCGGACGAGTCGCCGCGCGAGGTCGTCCTTGGTGAGCGGCGCCGCGTCGTCGAGCTTTTCGATCATCTTCTCGAACAAGATGTCGACGGCGAGCTGGCTGGCGACCTCGCCCGCGGCCGCGCCGCCCATGCCGTCGCACACGGCCATGAGGATGCCGTGCGGACCGAGCGACGTGCTTCGGTTCGCGTCGAGCAGACCGCGCACGCGCCGACTCAGATCGGCGATCAGGAAGTTGTCTTCGTTGTGCTCGCGGATTTGCCCCACGTCGGTTCGGGCGAACAGGCGCACCTCGAGCTCCTGCGGAATGCTGGCAGCGGGCGGAGAATCAGGCGTCTCGGCGGCTGCCAACGGTGCAGGGTCCAGCACCACGGCCGGAGCCGAGCTCTGGCCTTCTATCTCGCTCGATTTCGTTTCGTCCACGCTCACCCTTTGCTCCGCGGCGCGACGGCGGCATCCGAGGTGCCACCGCTCTTGCCGGCGTTTGATTTGACGTCGTTCAGCTCGATACGGAGCAACTGTTGCCCGACTCGCACTTGATCGCGGTGTCGTAACTCGACCTCGTTGCCGAGGCGAGCGAAGGAGCCGTTCGAAGAGTGCAGGTCGACGAGCTCGAAGGTTCGCGCCGACCTGTCGAAGCGGACGGCCGCGTGACGACGCGACAGGAATGCGTCGTCCGAAAAGACCACGTCACCCGACTCGCGCCCCAGCACGGTCTCGGTCTTGTGCAAATGATAGACGTCCAACGTGGTTCCTTCTACCGAGCGCTGCTCGAGCCGAGCGTACCTCGGAAAGGGAGGTGTGCCAAAAAGAAGCACACCGTGCTCGCGAGCTGCCGCTGGTATTTCTTCTTCGGGCGGGATGCTGACCAGGCGCAGGAGCTGCTGGCCAACCAGAAACAGCGTGCCGGGCTCGATGGGAATGCTCTCGCCGTGGCGCAGGCGCAGGAAGGTGCCGTTCAGCGTGCCGAGGTCCTTCGCGTAGTACGTGCCGGCGCGCTCGTAGATGCGCAGGTGCCGCGCACTGAGATACGGATCCTCCGGAAAGCGCAGCTCGCCCTCGTACCGACCGACGTCGACGCGTTCCTGCAGGGGGAAGCTCGCACTCTCGCTGCCGTCTTTCGCCACGACCACGACGCGGCCCCTGGCCTCGGACTTCGGTGCAGAGCGGGACGGAATGGCTTCGGCGGGGGGCTTGGCGCTCTTGGCCGTGGCCGGCTCGGGCAGGCTGGCAACGGGATCCGCTGCAAGTCCGCGCGCGGCGCCGCCACCGGCTTCGGAGGGCGGCCGTTCGGCCTTCGCCGGCGGGGCCGCAGTCGGCGCGGGTCGGTCGGTCGGGCGTGGAGTGACCTCGGTGGCCGGCCCAGCCGCGCTGGCTCCGCGGTCGACGAGCTGCTCCGGCAGCGGCGCGGGAGACGGCGCGGCGGCGACCGACGGCATCGCCTTGGGTCCGAGCTGCGCGCCGCAGAAGCGGCAGAAGGTGGAGCCTGGGTCGTTGCTGCCATGGCAGCGGCCGCAGAGCGCGGGCGGCGCCGCGGGCGAACCAGTGAACGGCGTGGGCGCGAGATTGTGCTGCGCGTCTGGCTGCTGCGCGTGGCCCTGCAGCGGCTGTGGCTGATGCAGCTGCGGCGCGTACTGAGGCTGCGCGGGGGCGACGGGTCCTGGCGCCGGCGTGGGCGCGCCAGGCAGACGCGAGCCGCACGTCATGCAGAAGCGCAGCCGACTTTCGTTCGATGAGCCACACGTGGCGCACGGGATGGTGGTGGGCGCGGCGGGCTGCGGCGGAGTCACGTGCTGTGGCACCATCGCGGCGAGCTGCGCGGGAGACAAACCAACCGGGGGTGTCGGCGCCGCGAGCGCAGATCCCAGACGACTCCCGCAGCCTTCGCAGAAAGCTACGTTGGGCCGATTCGCATGACCGCAGTTGGCACACACCACCTCGGGGATGGGACAACGAACCATGCCTCCGGGTCAAGCACGCCCGCACTCTCGGGCAGCATCGAGTGCGCTTCGTCGTCGTCGTCTCCGTTTGCTGCCACAGACGCTTGACATGGATGGCGCGAACGCTGTACCGCCTGCCTCGTCACCGACGAACGTCGACGTTCCGCACCTGCGGAACCACACGTACGAAGGTGAAATCCCCACGCGGCGTTGCGGGCGGAGGGACCACGCAAGGCAGCGAGCGCAGGACGAGCGGAGCTACACGGATGGATATCGTTCTCGACAAGCGAGCAGTGAAACAGATCAGACTCTCGGCGCAGGACGCCGTGGAGGAAGGCGACACCGAATCTCTTCGCGAGGACATCCTCGAGGCATTCTCGGAAGAGCAGGTCGAAGAGATCGAGCGTCGGCTCGACAGCGGCGACTTCTTCGAGTTCCTCACGGAGATGCTCGAGGAATGGTCTGGCGACGACGTGGACGAGCTCTTCGAGCTACTCGACTCGCAGCTGGGCGATGCCGGCATCGACATCAAGTTCGAGAAGAAAGCCGCAGTCGCGGCCGCCGACGACGACGAAGAAGAAGAAGACGAGCCGGACGCGGACGAAGACGACGACGAAGACGAAGACGTCGACGCCCTCGAAGAGGAAGAAGACGAAGAAGTCTGAGCGACTCGCGGCGTCATTCGGCCCGTCAGGGGCGCGTCAGGTACTCGTGACAACGAGCTGGCGCCGCGCTTTTTCTTGGCCTCTCTAGATTGCACGCAGCGACCGCGCAGGGGACGTAGCGCGAGTCCGGAAAGTCGTGCACCAGGGTTCGGAGCGGCTCGCACGCGCGCCCCTCGTCTTTCCAGAGTCGACTCTCGCGCCAGAGCGCATCGTCGCGGGTGGTGGAGGTGGGAAAGTGCGCGTAAGCCGCATGGTACGCGGCGCGCGCGGCCACCGGATCCGCCAGGGGACCCTGGTACAGGCGGGCGATCTCCAGCTGCGCTTCGGCATACGCGGTCTTCTCGTAGGTGCCCATGACTTCGGCCGTCTCGCGCTGGTGCAGAAGCCGCTGCAACAGCGCAATGGCTTCGCGTGGTCTGCCCGCGGCTTTCTCGATCTGAGCCGATCGCACCAGTGCTTCGTCGAAGTGGACGCCCTTCGGGTAGGGCCAGCGATCCGCGATCGCGGCGTACTCGCGGCGTGCCTGCACCGCGTTGCCGCTGGCCTCGACACGTTTCGCGTGCTCGTAGGCGAAGCGCTGTTCGAGGTCGGTGCCGGCCACCTTGGGACGAGTTGCCGCCAGCCAGGCGATCGCCGTGCCGTCCTGATCCCGCTGGCGTGCCACTTTCACGAACGCGGCACGCGCGTAGCCAGTCTGCGGATGGGCGATCAAAAATCGCTCCAGCTCCGCGACAGCACCGTTCTGGCGGAGCTTGTGCTCCGCAAGCTTGTATTGCGCATTGATCGCGTACGTACTCTGCCCACTCGCCAGCGCCTGAAGCTGGCTCTCTCCGCGCCCGGAATCGCCCGCGCGGAACCAGGCGAGGGCGGCTTCCTGCCTTGCGAACGCGGCGTCGTGAGAGATCTTCGCGCTCGCGGCGGCACGCTCGAAAGCGCGGGCAGCGTCGGCATCGC
>JAYUXI010000424.1:0-3551 GCA_043753085.1 Myxococcales bacterium
GGACGGAAGTCGTGCCCCCACTGGCTGAGACAGTGCGCCTCGTCGATGGCGAGCGCGGCAATCGTTGCCTGTGCGAGCAGCCGCTTGAAACCGGCCTGCACCGCGCGCTCCGGCGACACATAGAGCAGCTCGAGCTCACCGGCGAGCAAGCGCCCGATCACGCCGCGCTGCTCTTCTTCGTCTTGCTGACTGTTGAGCGCCGCCGCATCCACGCCGCGTCCGACCAAGGCCTCGACCTGATCTTTCATCAGCGCGAGCAGCGGCGAGATCACCAAGGTGGTGCCCCGCGCGTCACGCGCCATGACCACGGCGGGGACCTGGTAGCAGAGCGACTTGCCGCCGCCGGTGGGCAGCAACACGGCGGCGTCGCGCCCCGCCAGCACGGCGGCCACGGCTTCGGCTTGGCCGGGCCTGAACGCCGTGTGACCGAACACGCGCTGCAAGATCTGGAGCGCTTCGGGGTTCAATTGGCCCTCACCAGCTGGCCGCACGCAGCGCCGACATCGCGGCCCCGCGAGCGCCGCACGGTGGCCAGACAACCTGCATCATACAAGCTGGCCAAAAAGCGCTCGAGGGTGGTCTCGCTGGGCTCGGAGAACGTGGCGCCGGCGTAGTCGTTGAAGGGGATCACGTTGACGTGGTGACGGTAGCCCTGCACGAACGCGCCGAGGCGTTGCGCGTCTTCCGGGGTGTCGTTCTGGCCGCGCAGGAGCACGTACTCGATGGTGATCTTCTCGTGCGAGCGCTGCGGGAATGCCAGCAGCGCCCGCCGCAGGTCGGCGAGGCCCCAGCGCTTGGTCACCGGCATGATGCGCATGCGTGCGGCGTCGGTGGTGGCGTTCAGGCTCAGCGCCAGAGTGGGTCGCGAAGGAAGCTTGGCCAGCGCCTCGATGCCGGGTACGAGGCCCGAGGTGGACACGGTGATGCGACCGGCAGGGATCGACAAGCCGGCCTCGTCGGACAAAATGGCGACGGCGCGGCCGACTTCGGCGAGGTTGTGCAGCGGCTCGCCCATGCCCATGAACACGACCGAGACGCGCCCGAGCTCGTGCGAACCGCAGGTGCGCAGCATGGCGACGACTTGCCCGACGATCTCGTGCGCGTGCAGGTTGCGCACGAGGCCCATCGTGGCGGTGTGGCAGAACGTACAGCCCATGGCGCAGCCGACCTGGCTGGAGATGCACAGCGTGACGCGCGGATTCTTCACGGCGCGTGGCATATGCACCGATTCGATGCGCGCGCCGTCGGCAAGACGCAGCACGAGCTTGGTCGCGCCATCGATCGACGTGCGTGCCGACTCGACCACCGGCAAGGCGAAGTCGAACGTGGCGTCCGCGAACGCGCGTGCGGCGCGTCCCGGCGGCGGCTGCACCATTCGGTAGGCGCCGGCGCGCATCAGCCGCGCGTACAGACCGGCCGCATGACCGGGCGGCCGCAGCGCCGCGAGCTCTTCGCGTGTGGTGCCCCAGAACGCGATCATCGTTCCGTGGGGCTGGTGGCCGGAGGGGCGAGCTTCACCATGTACGGACGGGACTGCACGATGAAGAGCTCGTCGCCGCGGAAGACCCACTCGATGTCGAGCGGGCCCTCTTTCGGAAAGATCCCGCGGAGCTTGCGGGCCGCTTCGCCGAGCAGCGCAACCCGTTCGGTGCTGAGCACGGGCTTTCCGGCCGGCACCGGTTGGTCTCTCACGCCGCCGTCTGTGTCGAACACGGTCATGGCGTCTTCGCCGGATCGCGAGAGCACGCGCAGGCCTTTGTTGAACACGTTGTAGAGCACGATTTCGGGGACCTTCTTGCCGGACACTACGCGGATGCCAAGGCCGCTCTTGGCGTTGATGGTGAAGGTGTTGGTGGCGCTGGGATCGGTGGGATGGGCGGTAACCAAGACGCCCGCGGCCGCGGCGTCGATACCAATCTGCACGAGCACGGCCCCGAACACGCGGCGGTGGTCGATGTGGTAGCGCTCGCGCTCCTCGTACGCCGCAAGGTTCCAGACGCTGGCCCAGACCTGCTTGACGGCCCTGCCCACAGCGTCGAGGCCGTGCACGTTCGGAACCGTGTCGTACAGGCCGGCGCCGGAAAAGCCGGGCAAATCTTCGGCATTGGTGGAGCTGCGCACGAACACGCCGGGATCGGCGCCGGCGTCGCCACCGAGCGCGGCCAGTGCCTGGCCGAGCTCGGCCACGAAGGCGGGATCGAGAGGTGCCGCGGCCAGGTCGTGGCGAAGCGCGGCCAGCGACGCCTTGCGGGTGGCCTGCGACGCGCGGAACGCCGAATCGGCGAGCATCTGCTGGATGCGCGCGTCGAGGCCGGCGTTCTTCACGTGCGCCGCGTAGTGCGCGATGGGCACGCCGAACCCCGACGGTACGTTCACACCGGCGAGCTTGGCGGCGATGATCTCGCCCAGGTTGGCGGTCTTGCTGCCGAACGCACTGGCGTCCTTGGCGCGCAACGCGCCCAACTCTGTCAGCGCGGTGACGCCGAGGTCGGCGCGCGGTACCTGTATGGTACTTGCTTCTTTGGACACCCGTTGCTGCGCCGCGACCTCCACCGGGGTGGCCTCCCGCAGCATGTACGTGCTCTCGCCGGCCTCGAAGTACACGGTCTTTCCGGCCAGCTTGGCGTACTTCGCCATCGCATCCTTGGCGCCCACGTTGGGAATACCCCACGCCCCGGCACGCAGGTTCACGTGCGAAAGCGGCGTGGAAAACCCCTGCGAGACGATGCCGGCCACCGGCGTAATGTCGGGCAACGCCTCGGGCAAGAGTACGATCTCGGTGGGCGCGAAGGCGAGCGCGTCGAAGTCGGCGCCGGCGGGCACGACGTGCAAGGTGCCAACCGCGCGGCCGAGGTGGAACGGCTGGTAGCCGGACTGCTCGTAGAGCTCGTCGTTGGTGAGCTGCGGGATCTCGGGGAGCCCCGCGGCGACGGTCTCCTGGTAGTTGGAGTTCGGACGGAACTTCACTGCGTCTGCCAGGTAGAACGTGTCGCGCAGGCGCCGGTAGGCGAGACGCACGTGCGCGGCGGTGGCCTTGTCGCCGTCCCAGAAGGCAAACGACCAGAGGTCGGCGCCGAGGTGATGCACCAGGTAACACATCACGTAGGCCGGCTTGTCCTTGCCGTAGTTCTTGTCGAACGTGCGCTCGGCGTCTTTGGTGCGCTCGGTCTTGAGCAGCTCCGCAAAGACGAAGTCCTTGTGCATCCGGTAAACCTCGGCGTCCACGTAGTGGATTTGGCCGGTCGGGATGTGGATGACGAACTTGGTGAAGCGCTCGTTGCCGAGCTCTTTCGAGTAACGCAGAAAGTCGGCCTCGGAGTCGAGTCGCGGCACCCACGGAGGCTGCGCCGCGGTCTCGGCCGAAGCGACCGGGGCCGCGTCAGAAGCCGCCACGGCCGAATCGGAAGCCGCCACGGCCGAATCGGCCACGTCGGTCGCGGGCGCCGGAGCGCGCCGGCAGCCGAGCAGGAGCCACAGCGCGAGAACGCAAATGCGCACTCAGGCGTCGAGGCCGGTGGCGCGCTTGACCACGCCCTTGACCTTGTCCGCGG
>JAYUXI010000425.1:0-3549 GCA_043753085.1 Myxococcales bacterium
CCGCGTAGGCAGCTTCGGCCTGAAAATCGTCGAGAGAAAACGCCGCGCGCAAAGATTGAGTGATCACTCAACAAGTATGGAGGGCAATTGCCGCCGCGCCACCTAAATTTCGTCGCGCGCCGGGTTCGGACCGGGCAGGCTCGGCCGGTGCAAGGTTGGCAAGTGCAGGGAAGTTTCGGTCTCGACCACATGCAGCGCGTGCAACTCGCGCCCGAGCCGCTGGGTCCGCGCGACGTGCGCATGCGGGTGCACGCGGCGTCGCTGAACTACCGCGACGTGCTGATGGTGGCAGGCCTCTACAACCCGAAACAGCCGTTGCCACTCGTGCCCCTCTCCGACGGCGCGGGGGAAATCGTCGAGGTCGGCGCCGCCGTGACTCGCGTGAAGGTCGGCGATCGCGTCGTGGGGCTCTTCGCGCAAGGATGGCTCTCGGGCCGCGCTCGCATCGAGAAGATTCGCGCGACGCTGGGCGGGCCGCTCCCCGGCATGCTGCGCACGGAGGCAGTGCTGAGCGAAGAGGGCGTGGCCCGGTTCCCTGCAGAGTACAGCTACGAAGAGGCGGCCACCCTACCCTGCGCCGCGCTTACGGCGTGGAGCGCGCTGACCCAAGCCGAGGTGCAGAGTGGCGAGACGGTTTTGGTGCAAGGGACCGGAGGCGTGTCGCTCTTCGCGGCGCAGTTTGCCAAGCTGCGCGGCGCCCGCGTCATCGTCACGTCGAAGAGCAACGAGAAGCTGGAGCGCGTAGCCAAGGACCTCGGCACCGACTTCGCGATCAACTACACCGACATCCCGAAGTGGTCCGGGCGCGTCCGTGAGCTCACCGGCAAGCAAGGCGCCGACGTCATCGTCGAGGTCGGCGGAGGCGCCACGCTCGCCGAATCCACGCGCGCAGTACGCGCTGGTGGCACCATTTGCCTGATCGGCGTGCTGTCCGGCGTGGAAAGCACGCTGCTGCTCACGCCGGTGCTCATGCAGAACGTCCGTATCCAGGGCGTGCTGGTGGGTCACCGCGACGGGTTCGACGACATGGTCCGGGCGCTGGAGGCGAGCACGGTGCGTCCAGTGATCGACCGGGTGTTCGGTTTCGACGAGGCGCCGCGCGCGTTCGAGCACCTGGCGGCCGGCGCGCACTTCGGCAAAGTCGTGGTGCGTGTGTCCTGAATTGGCCGCCACTCAGCGCAGTGGTTCCCGCGAGTTGTCAGGGCTTCACACGGCACCGGTCTTGCCTCCGCATCGGCTCGTCTTATCTTCGTCGCATGCGTGCAGACCGAATGACCACCAAGAGCCAGGAAGCGTTCCGCGAAGCCCAGAGCGACGCTGGCCGCAAGGGCAACCCCGAGCTGTTGCCGGAACATCTTCTTCACGCCTTGCTCAAGCAGGACGAAGGCGTAGCCGCGCCATTGCTCCAGAAAGCCGGCGCCCACATCGACGTGCTCGAGAAAGCGCTCGCCGCCAAGCTCGAGACATTGCCACGCGTGAGTGGTGGCGCCGAGCCCCAGCTCTCACGGCGCACCCTCGAGCTGATGCGCCGTGCCGAAGACGAAGCAAAGCAGCTCAAGGACGAGTTCATTTCGGTCGAGCACTTCGTTCTGGCTCTGGCCAAGCACGATCGCGACATCGTCGCGATGCTTGCGGCGCAAGGCGTCGACGACAAGAAGCTGCTGACCGCCCTCGCCGAGGTGCGCGGTAGCCAGCGTGTGACGGATCGCGATCCCGAGGGCAAGTTTCAGGCACTCGAAAAATACTGCCGGGATCTCACTGCGAGTGCCCGCAAAGGCAAAGGCGATCCCGTCATTGGCCGGGACGAAGAGATCCGTCGCGTGATGCAGGTGCTTTCGCGGCGCACCAAGAACAACCCGTGCCTGATCGGCGAGCCGGGCGTTGGTAAGACCGCCATCGCCGAGGGCATCGCGCAGCGTATCGTCCGCGGCGACGTACCCGAGTCACTCAAGAACAAGAAGCTCGTCTCGCTCGACATGGGCGCGCTCGTGGCTGGCGCCAAGTACCGCGGTGAGTTCGAAGAACGACTGAAGGCGGTGCTCAAGGAAGTGGAGGCTGCCGAAGGCCAGATCATCATGTTCATCGACGAGATCCACACCATCGTGGGTGCGGGCGCCGCCGAGGGAACGATGGATGCCGCCAACTTGCTCAAGCCGGCGCTGGCCCGTGGTGAGCTGCGCTGCATTGGCGCCACCACCCTCGACGAGTACCGCAAGCGCATCGAGAAAGACCCCGCGCTCGAGCGCCGCTTCCAGCCAGTGTTCGTCAGCGAGCCGACCGTGGAAGACACCATCGCGATCTTGCGCGGCATCAAGGAGCGCTACGAGGTGCACCACGGCATCCGCATCCAGGACGCCGCGCTGGTAGCCGCGGCCACGCTGTCGGATCGGTACGTGAGCGATCGGTTCTTACCGGACAAGGCAATCGACCTCGTCGATGAAGCAGCCGCCAAGATCAAGATGGAAATCGACAGTATGCCCACCGAGATCGACAGCGAGCAGCGGCGGCTCACCCACCTGCAGATCGAGCAGGTGGCACTGAAAAATGAACGGGCACATTCCGGCTCCGCGCGCGGCGTGGCAGTCGCGGCCGGCGCTCGTCTCGAGATCGTGAAGCGTGAGATTGCGGAGCACGAGGAGAAAATCTCCGGCATGCGAGCGCAGTGGCAGAAGGAGCGCGACGTGATCGACCAGATCCGCGCTGCCACGCCCGCCATGGAAAAGCTGCGCGCCGACGCAGAGGTAGCCCAGCGCGTGGGCGAGCTCGGCAAGGCGGCCGAGATCCGGTACGGCAAGCTGCCCGAGCTCGAGAAGCGCATCGAAGAGCTGCGGCGGGATCTGGCCCGCGTGCAGGAGAAGCAATCGTTCTTGCGCGAAGAGGTCACCGAGGCCGACATTGCCGGAGTGGTCGCCAAGTGGACGGGCATTCCCGTGAGCAAGATGCTCAAGGGCGAGCTCGAAAAGCTGATGCAGATCGAGGACGGCTTGCGGAGGCGGGTGGTCGGCCAGGACGAAGCCATCGCCGCCGTGGCCAATGCGGTTCGGCGCTCGCGCGCAGGTCTGGGCGACGAAGCGCGTCCGATCGGGTCGTTCCTGTTCCTCGGACCGACCGGTGTCGGCAAAACCGAGCTCGCACGCGCGCTCGCCGAGTTCATGTTCGACGACGAGCGCGCCATGATTCGCCTCGACATGAGCGAGTACATGGAGAAGCACTCCGTCTCGCGTCTCATCGGCGCACCGCCCGGCTACATCGGCCACGACGAGGGCGGCCAGCTCACCGAGCCGGTTCGCCGGCGTCCCTACTCGGTCATCCTGTTCGACGAGGTGGAGAAGGCTCATCCCGACGTGTGGAACGTGCTCTTGCAGGTTCTCGACGACGGGCGGCTCACCGACAGCCAGGGCCGCACGGTCGACTTCAAGAACACCGTGATCATCCTCACGTCGAACATCGGCGGTCTGCACATCCAGCAGATCGAAGAACGCGAAGACCTGGACGACGCGGGCAAGAAAGAGCTGGCCGAGACGGCCGTCATGGATGAAGTGCGCAAGG
>JAYUXI010000426.1:0-3542 GCA_043753085.1 Myxococcales bacterium
GGCGGCGGAGTCTGCACCGACTGCACCGTCACCGGCGCCGTGTGCGACGCCGGCGTCTGTGTCACGCCGTGCACTCCCGACACCTGCGGCGGCTGCTGCAACGGCAACGACTGCCAGGCCGGCTTCCTCAACACCGCGTGTGGCGCCGACGGCGTGGCGTGCAACGACTGCAGCGCGGGCAACTCCACTTGCGACGTCGACGCCTTGCCCCGCGTCTGCGTCGACGCCACCGATTGCCCGGCCAACTACCCCGCGTGCCCGGCTGGCGTGAGCACGCCGGTGCTCGCCCCACGCGACGTGTGCAGCCGGGCGCTGCTCGCCAACGCGGCGGGCGCTTGCTCGCAAGGCCCGAACACCACCGGCTGCTTGAACTTCTTCACGCAGCTCGGCCGGCCCAACGGCAACGCGGCGTGCGGCGAGTGCCTGGCGCCGTTCCGCTTCCCGATCACCGGCTCGAACTTCCGCGGCGTGGTCAACTGCCTCTCGCGCTACACCGACGCGGACTGCAACCGCACCACCGGATGCGCATTCGACTGCGAGGACCAAAGCTGCACGGCCTGCGCGCCGAGTGCGGTGGCCGCCTGCCGGCAGAACGTTCGCCAGGATCAGTGCGGCGAATACTTCGGCGGGGCGCAGTGCCTGGCCGACGCGATCTTCGGCGACGGCAGCTTCTGCAACCCCCAGTTCTACAACAATTACGGGGACTGGCTCCAGGCGGTCGGCACGCAGTTCTGCGACACTACGCCGTGACGTCCACGAGTGCCGCGGGCGAGCTCGCCACCATCGCCATTCGCTTCCCGTGCGAGGTGGTGGTGATGATCAAGGGCATCGTCGAGGCTCACGAGGGCCTGGCCACGTTCTTCGCCGAGCGCGGCGGCGACGTGGTGCTCGCCGCGCCGGTGGAACGCGCCGCCGAGCTGGCGGCGTTTGCGGCGGATCTGGCTCGCGAGTTCGGCGGAATTGCCGACGCTGGTTCGTGGGAAGGATTCAGCTGTCCTGGGGCCGGAACGCGCTGACGCCTGCACCGGACTCGAGCGGCGGCAGCAGCGAAGACTGGTAGGCCAGCGACGACCCGCCGAGGGCGGCCTTGTTGTCGAGGAACTTGAGTGTGCCAGGGCCGCCGGCGCGCTCGAGCACGGCGCGCAGATCACCCGAGAGCGGCGCTTCGATGATGGTGTGACCTTGCTCCGGGTGCTCGAACTCGATGCGTACGCAGTGCAAAAACGTACGGTCGAGGCCATGGCGCTCCTCGAAGAAGCGGTTGCTCGGCGCATGTCCGTAGCGCTCGTCGCCGAGAACGGGGTGGCCCACCGCGGCGAGATGCCGGCGGATCTGATGCAGGTGCGACTGCTCCGGGATGACGCGCAGGACGCTGTGGCCCGAGAGCACCGCGAGGCGGCGGTAGCGCGTGCGGGCTTGCTCGACCCGGCCGTCGTCTTTGAGCTCGCGGGTGATGGCAGCCTTGCCCGGGGTGATGCCGCGGGCGCCGACCAAGTAGACCTGGCGCGTGGTGGGGCCGTTGAAGATGCGCGCCCACTTCTCGGCGTAGGACAGCCCTTTGGCGAACACGACGAGACCGCTGGTGCCTGCGTCGTGGGTAATGAGCGGGATGAGCCGGTCGTGGTCGTCGGCGCCGACGCGTGCGCCGTGGTCCATGAGCCGCCCAAGCACGCTGGTCTGGTAGTCCGACACCGGCAAGGTGGGCTCGTGCGGTCCTTTTTCGACCACCAGCAGCTCGGAGTCCTCGAAGACCACGCGCGGCGCGGGCATCGGGCCCTTTCTGAGCAGGACGACGGTCTCGACCTCGTCGGTCAGGGGAATCATGTCGAACGGCCGCAGGGTTTCGCCGACGTAACCGAGGCGAGCGAAGTGATCGAGATCGCGCGCCAGTGTTTCTGGCTCGCATGACACGTAGGCGATCACCTTCGCGTCGAGTCGGGTGATCCATTCGCGGGCCAGCGGACTGATGCCGCGTCGTGGCGGGTTGGCCACGATCGCATCGAAGCGAACGCCGCGCTGCGAGAGCTTGCGCAAGGCCGCCGCGGCGTCGGCCGACTCGGCCGTCACCGGAAGCCCCGTTTCGCGTGCGTAGTGCACGAGCTTGTCGATGGCCGGAGGAAACGACTCGATGACGTGCACGGCGGCGCCGCGCCGGGCGAGTGCGAGGGCAATGGCGCCGGATCCGCCGTATACGTCGAGCAGCTTGGGCGCGCGCTCGGATCCTTCGGGCGTGAGCCACTCGCCGAGGAGCTCGTGGACCCGGGCGGCCTGCGTGCGGTGCGCCTGCACGAAGGAGCCGTAGCTGGCAAGGTGACTGGACGCGCCGATTGTGTCGGCGAGCTGAGCGACGCCCGCAACGACGCGCGTCTCGCTGCCGAGAACCTGCGGCGAGATGCCGTCGTGGTAGTTGACTGCGACGCCCACGAGCGAAGGCAGCGCGGCCATGAGCTGCTCGCCGGCGGTCTTGAGCGCTGGATCGTGCCCGATGGCTCGGCTGCGCTCGACCACCAGCGTGAGGATGGCCTGGATGACGCCGTCCTCCCCGCAGATCTCGCGAAGGTCGACCGCGCGCACCATGCCATTGCCGACTGGATCGAACGGGGCGAGCACGCCGCCCACCGCTTCGTCCTCGGCGAAGCGCGCGCGAAGCGCTGCGGCCAGGATGGCGAGCACGGGCGACAGCACCTTGCATTCGGGGATGTCGACGACCTGGTGACCGCCGCCCTTGGCGAACAGACCGAGCTTCGGCCCCGGTGCCACGATCAACTTGGCGCGCGTGCGGTAGCCGGTAATCGGATCGGCGGGAACCACCTCGTCCGTGTCGACCGCGCCGAGATCCGTGTAGCGTGCAAGCGACTGCAGCACGCGCCCGCGCTTGAGGGCGAGCTGATCGCCGTAGTCGAGCCCGATGATCGGACAGCCTCCGCAGCGCTCTGCATGAGGACAATCCACAACCGCTCCGTGCTGCCGCTGGTCGTCTGGTGCGTTCATTTGCTCGTAGCAACCTAGCTGCCCTTGCGGCGCCGGGCGCGCGATTTCGTCACGCTCGATTTTCCATGTGCGTCGCAGCTCCGCGACAGTGTATCGCTAGGGCGCGTCGCGATGGCCGCTTCGGTCGCGCAGACCCGCACCCACCATGAATCGAATTCTTCATGTCACGGCGGAGGCCGCTCCCTACGCGAGAACGGGCGGGCTCGGCGACGCGTCGATGGGGCTTTGCCGCGCGCTCGCGCGCGGTAGTTCTTCGCGCGATGTGGTCTTGGTTACTCCTCGCTACGGCGTATCCAAGGGATACGAGGCTGCCACATGGTGGGAGGACCATGTCGAGGTGCGAGTGGGGAGAGCTCGCATCGGCGTGGGGGTTCGGGAGCTCGTGCGCGGACCGGGCGAGCCACGGATCCTCTTCGTCGAGCACGACGAGCTCTTCGGAAATCGCGCAGGCGTCTACGCCGACCAGAACGGATATTTCGGCGACAGCGGGTTTCGGTACGCCGTGCTGTCGGCGGCCGCGCTGGAGATCTCGAAGCGGATTTGGCCCGATG
>JAYUXI010000427.1:0-8644 GCA_043753085.1 Myxococcales bacterium
TGGCCGGCAAGATCCTGGAAGGATTGCGGGCGGTACTTCCGAGCCAGGACGACGTAACTCACGTTCATTCCCTACGCCCTGACCCTTTCCTTTGACAAGGCTCGCCGAAGCTTTGGATACTGGCGTTCATGCCGCTCATCGAAACCGTGGAAGCCGCCAGGCGCCTCGCTCGTGCCATCGCGAGCGATCTGTCGCTCTACAACGAGGACAAGATCATCCAGGGGATCACGAACGACAACCTGTTCGACACGCTGGCGGAAGAGGTCGAGGAAGGTCGCGCTCTGTACAAGCGGCGTGTGTCGCCGGATCTCTACTCGAAGAACTACTACGACCGGGCTCTGGTCGACATCTTGATCAAGGCCAAGGGCCACATCAAATCGAAGATTTGGTAATCCGGCTCACCGCCTGCGCCGAGCACGAGGGGCTGCGCGCCGATCGCGTTCTGGCCGAGCTGGCGGCGTGCGCAATCGAAGGCGCGAGCCGAGCCGCCGTGCAGCGCTGGCTCAAGGAGGGGCGCATCGTTCTGGACAACGGAACCGTCGTGGGCGCCAAGCACAAGATCGCGGCGGGCGAGCTGTTCTTGGTCGACGTGCCGGCGCCACCTCCATCCGCCGCGCTCGCCGAGCCGGGCGTCCTGTTCGAGGTCGTTTACGTCGACGACGACGTGGTCGTGGTCGACAAGCCCGCCGGGCTCGTGGTGCATCCGGCGCACGGCCACGCGGGCGGTACGCTGGTCAATGGGTTGCTGGGGCGCGGCTTGTTCGCACGCGAGCTGCTCGAGGACGGCGCCGAAGCGCACGACCGCCCGGGCATCGTGCACCGCATCGACAAGGACACCAGCGGACTGCTCGTGGTGGCGCGAAACGCCATGGCGCGGGAGTGCCTGAAGGCGCAGTTCGCCGCGCACACGACCGAACGGGTGTATGCTGCACTGGCACTGGGCGACGTGCAGAGCGCGACGTATTCGACGCTGCATGGTCGGCACCCGACCGAGCGCGTGAAGTTCTCGTCGCGGGTCAAAGAGGGCAAGCGTGCAGTCACCCACGTGAGCCGGATCCGCGGCTTCGCTGCGGCCGCGACCCACGTCGAGTGTCGTCTGGAGACCGGCCGTACCCACCAGATCCGCGTGCATCTGGCCGACGCCGGGCACGCGCTGCTGGGCGACACGCTGTATGGGAGTCGCCCGAAGAACGACACCGCGCGGCGGGCCGGCGAGGCGATGGGCCGGCAGGCGCTGCATGCCCGCGTCCTGGGGTTCGAGCACCCGCGCACCAAGCAGTGGCTGCGCTTCGCGTCGGCGCTGCCCGCGGACTTCCAGGCCGCGCTCGCGGTGCTCGGCGCCTGATCGCGACGGCGCCAGCACGTCAGTCCGCCGGGGTGCGCGCCGCTCGGCGCGTTTTGGTGGCGACACGCGTCTTCAGGTCGAGCTCCACCAGAATGTCGACCGGGACAGGCCGACCGAACGCGCGCGCGCCTCGCAGTGACGGGGTGGCCGCGGTACACCGTGGAGCATGCCCGAGCTGCCCGAGGTCGAGACCACCCGCCGCGGCATCGCGCCGCACGTCGAGGGGCGCGTCGTCACCAAAGTGGTGCTGCGGCGGCCCGATCTGCGCTGGCCCATCCCGGCGGCGATCGGCACCGAGCTTCCGGGCGCGCGCATCGATGCGGTGGACCGCCGCGCGAAGTACCTGCTCTTGCGCACCGGCGCGGGCGCCGCGATCGTGCACCTGGGCATGTCCGGCATGCTGCGCGTTCTGCCGCACGGCACGCCCGTCGCCACGCACGATCACGTCGACCTCGAACTGGACTCGGGGTTGCTGCTGCGGCTCACCGATCCGCGGCGCTTCGGCTGCTTGCTCTGGCAGCCGCTTGGTCACACGCACGATTTGCTCCGCAATCTCGGCCCCGAGCCGCTTTCGCCCGAGTTCGATGGCGGCCACCTGTACGCTCGCGCGCGAGGCCGCAGCGTCGCAGTAAAGGTGATGCTCATGGATCAAGCCACGGTGGTGGGGGTCGGCAACATCTACGCGTCCGAGGCGTTGTATTCTGCAGGGATCCGGCCCGACCGCGCGGCGGGGGCCGTGTCGCGCGGGCGGTACGACCGCCTCGCCGTGGAAGCCAAGCGCATCCTGCTCCATTCGATCACGCGTGGCGGCACCACCCTGCGCGACTTTCTCGCTCCCGACGGCGCGCCCGGTTACTTCGAGCAGGAGCTGAAAGTATACGGCCGGGAAGGCGAGCCGTGCCGCGCGTGCGGCAGCCCCGTGAAGGCCATCCGACTCGGCCAGCGCAGCACGTTCTTCTGCGCCCTCTGCCAGCGTTGAGCCTTCGCCGCGGGCGATGCGAACGCCGGCCGGGCCCCTCTACGCGGCGTCGGTGCGGGCGGTCACGGGCAGGCGACCGAGCAGCGACAGCGCCACGAAGCCGACCAGCACCGCGAACCACAACGTGGCGAAGCGGACCAGGATCATCGAGGCGGTGGCAAAGCTTTCGTGCACGTGTCCCAGCCTGGTGAGCCCCTGCTCCAGCAGCGTTTCGGTGACCCCGAGGCCACCTGGCGTGGGCACGATCGCCCCGGCTAGCGTGCTGGTGGCGTAGAAGAACAGGCAGAGCGACGCCGAAGTAGTCTGCCCGAAGCCTTGCAGGATCACCCAGAGCGCCATGCACTCGCACAGCCACGCGGCGATCGAGATCAGCGCCGGGACTACGAGGTTCTTCGGGCTGAGCAGGATGGCCAGTGACTCGTAGGCTTCTTCCAGCTTCGGCGCGATGCGCTGGAAGGATGCGGGGCCGCGTGCGATCAGGCCGATGATCCCCAGCGACAAGGTCCGCGAGGCCACCACGATGAGCAGTGTACCGACCAGTCCAAGCCCGATCAGGGCCCACACGAGCCCGCCGGCGAATCCAGCCGAGCCGATGGCGATCAGCACCGCGATGCCGATGACGTCGGTGACGCGATCGGCGATCACGATGGGCGCGGTGCGTGCCATCGGAATCCCGCGGCGCTCGGCGAGCAGCGCCGACTTGAAAACCTCGCCCACCTTGCCGGGGGTGACGGTGAGCACGAAGCCGGACAAGAACACGAGCAGGCTCTCCAGCTTGGGGATCTCGCGGATGTCGAGCCGGGCGAGGTAGAACTCCCACTTCAAGAAGCGCAGCAGGTAGTTGGTGAACGCCAGCGCGCAAGCAGCCGCGAAGGCCCACCACCCGAAGTGCGAGAGTGCGTCGGCGACCTTGCCGGCGCCGACGTACACCGTGTAGCCGCCGTAAAGCAGCACGGCGACGAGCATTACTGCCATCACCTTGCGGAGGAGCCCACGGCGGGCGGGTTTGACTGCGGCGGAAGCGGATTCGCTCATGGAGATTTCGTACGGAACAGCGCTGCCAGGCGGCTGCGGCCGAACCAAAGCAAGACGCCGAGAGCGGCGACCGCCACCAGCGCGTAGAAGAAAAAAGGCGGCGCCGCGAACACGCCACGCGCGAGCCCCGGCTCCGGGCGCACGGTCTCTTGCGTAGCGAGAATGCTCATGGCGGAGACGTACCCTGGAATCCTTTGACACCGCAAATGCCTCGTGAAAGAACGCCCGCGTGAGCGACAACACGCCTGCCGCCGGCCGCGAGATCGAGCTGCTGGCTCGCGCCCAGCGCTCGCACGGGGAACTGGCCAGGGCCATCGGCGGGCGGGTCGTCGGACAAGATCAGGTCATCGAGCTGATGCTGGTCGCGCTGCTTGCCAGTGGCCACGCGCTGCTAGTCGGCGTCCCGGGCCTGGCCAAGACGCTGCTGGTGTCATCGCTGGCAGAAGCGCTCGAGCTCAAATTCGGGCGCGTGCAGTTTACACCCGATCTGCTTCCGTCCGACATCACCGGCGCCGACGTCTTGGTCGATGATGGCATGGCACAGACTGGACAGTCGCGGCGCAGCATCCGCTTTTTGCCCGGGCCTATCTTCGCCAACCTGGTCCTGGCAGACGAGATCAACCGCACTCCGCCCAAAACCCAGGCCGCGCTGCTACAAGCCATGCAGGAAAAGCGCGTCACGGTCGGCTCGGAAACGCACCGGCTGCCGGATCCGTTTCTCGTGTTCGCCACGCGCAACCCCATCGAGCAAGAGGGCACCTATGCGCTTCCCGAAGCGCAGCTCGATCGGTTCTTGCTCGAGATCCACGTGGAGTACCCGTCGGAAGACGAAGAGCGCGAGATCGCCCGCCGTACCACCAGCGCCACCCCGGGCGAGGTCCCGCGCGTACTCACGGCAGACGAAGTGCGCGAGCTGCAAGCGCTGGTGCCGCGCATTCCGGTCACGGAAGAAGCCGTGAAGCTCGCCGTCACGCTCGCACGCGCCACCCGGCCCAAGGCCGCCGGCGGCAGTGCCGGCGTGCGTGCGGTCGAAGACTACGTGCGCTACGGCGCCGGTCCGCGTGGCTCGCAGGCTCTGGTGCTCGCCGCCAAAGCGCGCGCCGCACTCCGCGGCGAAGCAGCTGCGCAAGCCGAAGACGTGCGTGCGCTGGTGGTGCCCGTGCTGCGCCATCGCCTCGTGCTCAGCTACCGCGCCGAAGCCGACGGCATTCGCGACGTGGACGTGCTGGCGCAGCTGCTCGCCGCCATCGGCTGACCGCGCGTGACCGCGCGCGCGAAGCGCTGCGATGCCACGCCGGCGGCGACCGGGCCGCAAGCTGAGGCTTCGCGCTCGCTGTTCTCCGCGTTCGGCCGAAGCGTTCTGTTTACACTGCCCGGGGCTTGAGCGATTCTATGGGCAATGGCGGAGCGTGCCGGCGGCACCGAGAAGAAGGACAACGGCACGTTGCCGAAGGTCGAGCGATCCAAGGTCCCGAAGGTCGAGGGCTCGCGCCGACAGCTCGAGCCGCTGGAGGGAGGCGCGGACGACACGCCCCCGGACGGCGTCGAAGCCGCCGAGAGCGAGCGCCCGCCGCGCGCGTCGATCCCGCCCAGCGTTCCCGCCGCGCCGTCGGCCGGGCCCTGGCGCAGCTACAAAGAGCAGGTCTCCCAGCTGGCCACGCGGATCGTCGAGGGGCAGCGTCCGATCCGGGTTCTGCAGTCGATCAAGTGGGACGCCCGCGTCGAGGAGCAGTTCTTCAAGCAAAAATTCCGCGAGCTGCCCGAAGTCACCGCCGAGAGCTACGAAGAGCTTGGCTTCGATCCGCGTGAGAAGGAGTACGAGTTCGAAGACATCGCGCGGGACGCGGAGACCGAGCTCGGCGAGACCGACGCCATCGGCCAGATCCTGACCAAGACCGCGATGGAGTACCGCGATCTGTGTCGCATGCTCGAGTCGCGTGGCACCAAGACCTTCTACGCATACTCGCGCAAGCTGTACGGCTCCCCGAAAGACACCTTTCCCGACGGCAAGAGCACGGTGCGCGATCTCGGCCACGTGCTCTACGAGATCCTCACTCACATCGACGACGCGTCGCTCGGCGAGGCACAGCAACGGAACATCTCGGCCGAGCGAGCCGCCGTCGAGCTGAACAAGCGCTTCGCCGGCTACTTCGGCGACGACACCGTGCGCGTCCAGGTGGACGACGAGCTCCTGTCCGACGCCGCGGCCGGCAGCGACTACGTGAAGGTGCGCTCGGGGGCGAAGTTCTCGATGCGCGACATCGACATCCTCGAGGTCCACGAAGGCTGGGTGCACGTCGCCACGTCGTTGAACGGCCAGGCGCAGACCGTCGCCCGCTGGCTCAGCAAGGGCCCGCCGCGCACCACCACGGTGCAAGAAGGCTTGGCCGCCTTGCTCGAGATCTTCACCTTCCGCACCTACCCGCGGCGGGCCCGCAAGCTCAATGATCGCATCATTGCCGTCGACAAGGCCGAAGACGGCGCCAGCTTCCTCGACGTGTTCGAGTGGTACCGCACCGAGGGCTACGCCGAAGACGAGTGCTTCGCCAACACCCGGCGTGTCTTTCGCGGCGGCACCCTCGACGGCGGGGCACCCTTCACCAAGGACGCGGCCTACTGCAAGGGCATCGTCCTCAATTACGCGTTCATCCGCAGCGCCGTGCGCCACAACCGCGCCGACCTCATTCCGTATCTGTTTTGCGGGAAGGTGGCGCACGAAGACGTCCCCGTGCTGGCGCGGCGTGTCAACGAAGGAGTGATCAAGGCGCCGGTGTTCTTGCCGCCCATGTTCCGCGACCTGAACGGGCTGGCGATCTGGATGGCGTACTCCACGTTCTTTTCGCGCCTCGGCGGCGAAGAGACCGAAGACTACTACGCGCGGCTGTTTCGCGCGGGCGACTGAACTGTTTCAACCCGGGCTTTGGCCTGGTAAGCGCTTTTCCGGAATGTCGGAGCACCGGCCTGGGTTCTGGTCAGGTCATCCGCTCCACGAATTACGATGCAACGTTCTTTCCGCACCTTTGTCCTGCCTGTCCTGCCTGTCCTGCCTGTCCTGGCGGTCTGCGCGCTCGTCTCGGCCGGCTGCTCCAAGCACTACATCCCCAACACGGACGTCGAGGACACCGGCGACAACCGCAAGGTGATCACCTACTGCGAAGAGTACCGCAAGGCTGTCGAGGAGAAGAACGTTTTGGCGCTGCTGAAAATGGCGCACGCCCGTTATTACGAAGACGGCGGCAACGCCAAGCCCGAAGACGACATCGACTTCGACGGGCTCAAGGACTACCTCACGTCCAACTTCCTGAAGACCAACGCGATCCGGTACGAGATCCGCTACCGCAAGATCACCTTCACGGAGCGCAAAGACGTGATGATCGACTACACGTACACGGCCAGCTACCGCATCCCAGGGCTGAAGAACGAAGAGTGGCGCCACACCGTGGCCGACAATCGCCTCGTCCTCGCGCACGAGGGAGACAGCTTCCGCATCACGTCCGGCATGTGACCGAATGACGGCGCTCGTCCATTTGTCGGACTGCCACGTCTCCACCTTCGGCGACTCGTTCCACTTCCGCAAACATCGCATCGTGCGCGCGAGCAAGCGCTTCGAGAGCGAAACGCCGCTGCCGGAAATGTGGAGCGAGGGCGGCTGGCGCATCGTGCGCGATGCCAAGAACAAGCTCGTCGTGATCGACTCCGATGGATACGCACACAAGGGCTGGGCCACGCCGAACGCCAGCTTGGAATCCGCGGTCGCGTACGCCTCGCGCGTGGGCGCCCGCACCGCGCGCGCGCTGTTCGCCCATCCGCCCAACGCCGACCAGCTGCTGCGTTTGTACGCTGCCACTCCGGAGAACACCAACCTCCGGCTCCTTGCTGCCGCGCGGGCCATGTCGGTCACCGACGAGGCGCAGTCGAGCGGCGCCCCGCAGAGCGGAATCACCGGCGATGCAGAATACATCTTCGTCACGGGCGACATTACCGACGACGGCGACGGCTACGAGCTGCTCGAGGCAGCGTTTGCTCCGTGGATCGAGCGCGGCCGGTTTTTCGCCGTGCCGGGCAACCACGATCTGTACACGGTGCTCATCCCGAGCAGCGTCCGGCCCAAGCCCACCCGACCCAGCAAGCGCGCCGCGTGGGAAGCGTTCGCGGGTCGCATCGGGCTCGCGCTGGATCCCTCGGGGGCCTGGGCGCGGTACCTGCCCGACGAGCGCGTGATGATCGTCGGTCTCGATTCGTGCAACACCAGCCAGCGCCGCTTTTTCATGCACAACGGCGCGATCGAAGCCGAGCAGCTCGACTACCTGCGCACGCTCGCCGGCACGCCCGCCTGGAAGCAAGCCAAGCATCGTATCGTGGGCCTGCACCACCATGTCGTGCCGCTGCCGCACGGAATCGGGCGGCGCGCTCCCCCCGAGATTGGCATGCGCCTCGACAACGCCAAGGAAGTCGCCGCCGTCTTCAACGAGCTTGGCGTCGACCTCGTGCTGCACGGCCATCGCCACGTCTCCGAAGAACGTCGCCCGGCGGGCTGTCGGTTTCGCATCCTGGCGGCGCCATCGGCCACGCTTGGCTGTCGCTCCGGGGGCGGGCCGTCGTCGTGGCGCATCGACCTCGACCACAAGTTGCATACCGAACGCATCGAGTGGCCGTGGCCCAGCCTCGAGCACGCGTCGCTGGTGGCCTTGACCTAGAACGGCGACGCGTCGCCGAAGCCGCTGGCGCTCGCGTCGCCCGCTTCGCTCGCGTCGCCGCCCGCGTCGAGCACCGGCGGGGTCTCGGTGAGGAAAAAACACGCCGGAGCCAGCGCGGGCTCTTTCACCACGTCGCAGGTGCCAGTCTCGATGGCGACGCGGCAGGCCTCGACCTCGATCGCGCCCGGATCGGTCTGAGACACGAGTCCGTGTAGGCAGGCGTCGCGGTAGTAGCGCTTGCAGGCGGCGACGTCTTCGTCCGGCGAGCCCTCGTGCGCCGGTTTGGCGAGCGAGATTTCGCCACAGCTTTTGGCACGTTCGCAGCGTGCGCTCTCCAGAATCCGGCACGAGTCGATCCCTTCGGCGTCGGTGCCGCACGCGGCGACGGCGCCGCCCAGAAAGAGCGCCAAAGCGCCCGGGACGAGCGCCCAAGCGAAGCCACGAGAGGCACAGGGCCACGAAAACGGCATGCACCGGCGCTACCAGGCCGACCCTTGGTTGGCCAACTTGTCCGCGGCGGCGGGCGCGCTCTACGCTGCGACGCCATGAGCCCTGCCAGCGTATTTTTCTTGGCCGCGGGGTTCGGCA
>JAYUXI010000428.1:0-3538 GCA_043753085.1 Myxococcales bacterium
ACCGCCCACGCGACGACCGCCCACGCGACGACCGCCCGCGCGACGACCGCCCACGCGACGACCGCCCACGCGACGACCGCCCACGCGACGACCGCCCGCGCGACGACCGCCCACGCGACGACCGCCCACGCGACGACCGCCCACGCAGCGATCGCGAGCCGCGGCCGAACTACGCGCAGGCCGAAGCCAACGAAACCAACGAAGAAGTCGTCAGCGGCAAGGAGCTTGCGGACAGCATACTGCTCGCTCTCGCTGGCCTGGACCGTTCGCAGGGTCCGGTCGGCGTTCGCAGCGTCGCCGAGCAACTGTCTCGCCGCGGCAAAGCTTCGAGCGACCCAATGCTGGCCGCTGCCCAGGTGTCCGCCAGCGTCCGTGCCGACAACCTACGTCGCGCCGCCGTCGGGCAGCGGCCGCGGTTTCGCTTCGCGTCGCAGGGCCGCATCGCCCTCACCGACTGGTCGCTGTCGCAAGACGTCCTCAAGCTCGAACAAGAAGCGCTGATCGCGGTCGAACGCTACCGCGACGCTTCGCGCAAGATGCTGCTGCGTCGCCTGCAGGAGCTTCCGGGCCACGCCTTCATCGAGCTCGCCTTGCTGGCGCTCGAACGCATCGGCATGACCCAGCTGCGCAGCGTGCGCCGCGCCGGCTCGCCGGGCGGTGAAGCGCACTTCGCCGCGGTCCACAAGACCGGCACCGACGACATCCGCACGGCACTCGTCATCCGCAAAGATGGTCGCGAGATCGGCCGCGAGCGCGTCAGCGATTTGCGCGGCGCGTTGCATCACTACGGTCCGGCGCAAGCCGGCTGGCTGGTCACCACCGGTCAGGTGCTTTCGGGCGCGCGGGACGAAGCGGGGACGCCGAACGCCAACCCCGTCGCCCTGTACGACGGCCTGTCGTTCGCGCGCATGCTGGAAGACCACAGCGTCGGTGTGCTCCGCACGCAAGTCACCGTGGCGATTCCGGATCTGGATCTGCTCGAAGCATTGCGCGGCGCGTAATCGTCTCACGCAAACTTCTCGTTGCGTCCGTGAGGCCGTCTTCCAGGTAAGCTGGAGGGCGTGCCTCAGGAGACGCTACGTACAGCGCGTTTCGAGCTCGTCCCGGTGACGCTCGCGATGGTCGAAGCTATTTTCTTCGACCGCGAAGCGGAGCTGCAGGAACTGGTGGAAGCGACGTTGCCGTATCCGTGGCCTGGGCGCACTCTCATCGAGCGCGCCTTTTGTGCGGATCTGAATGCCATCCGCGAGGATCCCGAGCATCGGCTCTGGGGCGACAGGTTCGTCGTCGGCCTCGCGGATCGGGACGACCCCCGCCGGAGACACAACGCCGAAGTCGAACGGGGTGAGCGCCCGGACGACGGCAGCCAGCTGGACGAAGCGACGCGTTCGCGTCGGGTGCTCGGCAGCGTGATCTTCCATGGCCGCCCCGATCTCGAGGGCGTGGTGGAGGTCGCGTACGGCATCGAGCGGCATTCGCAGGGGCAGGGCGTGGCGAGTGAAGCGCTCTCCGCACAGGTGCAGTGGGCGCTGGGGCAACGGGGCGTGCGCACGGTGCGCGCCACCACGCCGCCGTGGCATGCAGGGTCGCGGCGCGTGCTCGAGAAATGTGGGTTCGTGCACGTCGGAGAGGACGAGCACGAGGCGCTCGGAGAGGTGGTGGTGTACGCGCGTGCGGGTTGAGGCGGTGCGCCGACGATGTGCCGGCGCGCGGGTACCGTGACCGGAACCGCGTTCTCGACGGCCGCCGCCGAAGCCGATCCAAGGCATTCGCGCGGCCGGGCTAGCCCATGCTAAGAGCGCACTCCATGTCGAGCTTACGGATGGCCGTCTTTGCAGCGGCCGTGCTCCTCTTCTCGGGCCCCGCCCTCGCGCAAAAGCACGCGCCGGACACCACGGCCGAGGGCCCGCAGATCCCGCACCAGTCGGTAAAGGCCATCGGCACCGACGGCAAAGAGCACAGGTGCCTCGAGCAAAAAGCCCAAGATTTCCTGATCAGGAAGAACTGGTTTCCGGCGAACGCCAGCCCGGAAGAAGCCAAGGCCGCCAAGGCCATGTTCCAGCAGTCGGTCGACTTCCGCACGAAAAACTATGGCCGTTTCCCCGGCTTCGGGACCGCCAAGGACAACAAAAAAACGCCCGCGCAAAACGCCAAGGCCACCACCTTCCTCGGCTCGCCCATCCAGATCAACGAGCGGGTCATCCCGGCGCTCAAGTGCGTGGAAGCCGCCCTCTTGGCCGGCAACCTCGAGTCGTACAAGCAGAGCGCCCTCTCGGGCCTGCGCTTGAAAAACAGCTACCGCGGCAGCGAAGTCTCGAACCACGTGTACGGCATCGCCATCGACATCGATCCGAACCAGAACACGTGCTGCAGCTGCGTGGCGCCATGGCCCGAACATCCGCTCTGCAAAAAGAAGGTCACGTCCGTGTACGAGCGCATGAAGATGCCGCGCGCCTGGGTGGTCGTGTTCGAACGCTACGGCTTCTACTGGCTCGGCCACGACGTCCTGCAGGACACGATGCACTTCGAGTTCCTCGGCGATCCGGACAAGATCCAGGACGGTCAGTCGTAAAGCGCGCCTTGCGCGTACGTCCATGCGCCGCTAAGTCCTCGGCTCTTCATGGACGGCGAATTCTCATTTTCGGCAACGGAGCTGGATCGCGGCGGCAAGTCGTACCGGTTTCCGCTCACCGCGACATGGCTGCAAACGGCCCTCGACGCCCGCTCGCCAGACGCCCTGGAGCTCGAGCCCAAGGCGGGGCAGCCGGCCGCCGAGCTTGCCCCCATCGAAGCCGGTCCGCACGACGGCGAGGTGCAGGTGCGCGCGTCGCGCAGTGAAAAAGAAGTCATCGTACACGGCAGTGCCACGGCCTCGGTGCACCTCGCCTGCGCTCGCTGCATCAAGGAGTTCGACCTCGAACTAGCCATTGAGATCGCCGCGCTCTACGTGCCAAAATCCAAGCTCAAAAAGGTCACTGCGCCCGACTACGAGCTCTCGTCGGAGGAAGCTGACGTCGAGACCTACGAAGGCGACGTGGTCATCCTCGACGAGCTCATCCTCGATTCTCTGTTGCTCGACATCCCCATGATCCCCTTGTGCTCCGAGGATTGTCCGGGTATGACGCCTCTCCCCGATACCCAGGGAACCGAAAAGCCGGCGCAGCCGGCCATCGACCCTCGGCTGTTGCCTCTCATGCGTTTCAAGGGCTCTGCCTGAAGCAGGTCTCGAAGCGCGACTTGTCGAGAATGCTGTTCTGAAGGAGATGATTCGTGGCCGTTCCCAAGCGACGTACTAGCCGATCCAAGCGCAACATGCGCCGCGCCAACCACGACAAGGTGACGCCGGTCCAGCTCGTTCCCTGCCCCAACTGCGGCGAGCCCACCGTCACGCACCGCGCCTGCGGCGCCTGCGGCATGTACAAGGGCAAAGCTGTCCTCACGACCAAGAAGGCCGACGCGTAGGCTCGCGTTCTTTGGCTAGCGTTCTTCGGCTAGCGTTCTTCGGCTAGCGTTCTTCGGCTGCGTTCGTCCTCGCGGG
>JAYUXI010000429.1:0-3535 GCA_043753085.1 Myxococcales bacterium
CTGGCGAAAGCAGGCGCGACGGGGTCGGGCGCGGCCGGAACGGGCAAAGCCGACAACCGTTGGACGCGCCGAGCTGCTGGCGCGCGGCGCGCCGGTGCCGCCCACATCGACCACGCAAGCGTGGTGAAGACGGCGCCCACGAGGACCGCCGCCAGCACCACGATCCAGGCGGGGCTCCGCCGCGCGGACTGACGCAAGATGGCACGGTAGTCGGTACCCGGATCGGTCGTTCGATCGCGCCGCCCGGCTTGGGACGGGACCACGTCGAGCGATGCGGGAGCGGGTGCCGCATGGGTAATGGCCGCGGGAGGCACATGTGGCGGCGGCGCTGACAGAGGCGGCGCAGCGCCCGAATCGGTGGGCGCGACCAGCACGGTCGCGTCGGGCAGGGTGGCGTGCTCCAGCTCCGGTGACGGGGTGTGCGCGGGCGCATCGTAGCGCGCTGCGCTTTGGCCCATCGACAGTGCATTGTGCACCGTATGTACCGGCATGCGCCCGACCGGCGCGCTCAGAATGTCGCGCGCGAGATCCTCGGTTTCGGGCTCGTCGACGAGCCGAAGCGGGCTGCCGAATAGACCGGGATCGGTGCCGCTCACCGGTGTGTCCCCATCCAGATGGCGGCAATGATCATGAGAGCCGATAGCGACAAAAGAATAGCCGGAATCCAGAGGAGCCGCGCCGTGATGCGGCGATCGGCCGCGTCGAGGCTGTGCCACCATTTCCGCGGGGCGACAAATGGATACCAGAACGTCGATTGCGAGCGACGCACCGGCGGAGCGACGACCTCTTTCGTCGTCGCCAGCTTTTCACGACGGGGCGGAAGCCGCTCGAACCCTAAATCCAGATTCGAGAGCAGCTGTGCGACCTCGACATCGTCGACGAGAGCGGTGTCGCGGGCCGCACGAATGTGCGGTGGCCGGTAGGTAGTGGTCGGACGTTCGTGGGTCGGAGCACGCTCTTTGACGAGACCCACGAACGACGTGACCATCGGCGACGTAAACGCGCGAGCTGCTGGGGCTGGCATCGCGCTTGGCCTCGCGGCGAGTACGTAGGGCGCGCCGTCGGGCTGCGTGGAGTTGGCAAGATCTTTTCGCCGGATACGCTGCTCCGGCTCGGGCGGAAGCGGATCAGGACTGGTGGAATGACTGGTCGACGCAGGATCTTGCTCCAGGGAGTTGCCGAGATCCTGCAGCGCGTGCAACAGCTCGAAGCATCCCGAGCGCTGACTCGCATCGAGCGCCAACGCGCGTGCCAGAGCCAGCTCCAGCGCCGCAGGGAAAATCCCACAGGTCGAGAGCGGCGCAACCGGCTCGTGGAAGCGCTGCGCCATTCCCTGCAAGCTGTTGCCGTACGCGGCGTAAGGGTGGCGGCCGGTGAGCATCTCGTACAGGGTGAGCGCGCAGGCGAACACGTCGACCGTGGGTCCAAGCGTTTCGACACCGATTTGTTCCGGCGCGGCGTAGCTCGCGGTGAGAACTCTATCGCTCGGATCCGGATCGTCCAACAAACTGGCGGCGCCAAGATCGATGATTTTCGGCACGGAAGGAGCGCCCGGCTCCTTCGTGACGAGCACGTTGTCGGGTTTGATGTCTCGATGCAGGACTCCGCGCTCGTGCAGACGGGAAATGCCGTACAGGATTCCGACGCCAAGCTGCAGCGACAGGCGCAGCGGCAACTGCCGGCCTGCGCTGCGCGCCAGCAGATCGCGGAGACTGACGCCATGCACCCAGTCCATGGTGTAGAACGGCTTGGGGGTTGCACCGGCGGCGGCCTCGAACTGCCCGAAGTGCACCACCGTGACCAGGTTCGGATGCCGCCCGATCTGCGCGGCGATCTGTGCCTCGCGGAGAAAGCGCGCCCGGTAGTCGGAGGTTTGCGCTGCGTCGTCACGCAGCGTCTTGACGACGCAGGGCGTGTTCAGCACCAGGTTGGTTGCCTTGTAGGTGCAGCCCATGCCGCCGCGACCGAGCTCGCGCTCGACTCGGTAAGCCACCCCAGGTGCAACCAACCGATCTCCTGGAGCGTAGCTGTACCCCGGCTTCAGCACGGCACGACCGTACCGAAGCTGAGCATAGATGCCAGCGTTTCGTCGCCGCCTTGGCCGTTGTCGTCTGCCGCCCAATTCGACGGATGAGATCTGCCGCCGCCGGTCACGGCTTGCGGTAAGAGAGAGCCCGTGAAGCTGTGGGTCACCCTGTTCGTCGTGTCGTTTGCGACCACTGCGCGCGCCGAAACGGCAGACCGCGACGGCGACGGCATCCACGATGCGACCGATCGCTGCCCGAGCGATGCCGAGGACGTCAATCGATTCGAGGACGACGACGGCTGCCCCGACGAAGCGCGCTACCAGCGGCACCTGCGCGATCAGCGCGATGCCGCGGACGAAGAGCAGCGTCGCGACCAACGCCGCCACGAGGCGTGTTTCGCCGCCGCGGCCCAACGCGAGGCCAGCGCACGCAGCGGCTACACCAGCTACGACAGCGCCCTCGACGCGTGGCGCACTTGCGTCGGCCATGGCGCCCCGCGCGAGGCCGAGGCGCGCAAGGCGATCGACACGCTCACCGCCGACCGCGACGGCCTGGCCCGGCAGAGCGTGGCGGACGAGATCGCGAAGCGCCACGCACTCGCCGACGATTACGCTGCCCAATCACGCGTGCAGTATGCACTCGGCTCCACCCTCGGCATCCTGGCCGCCGGCAGCACTGCCACGGCGCTCGGCTTCGGGCTCGGTCAGCCGCTGGGCCGGGGCGAGATCTCCAACACGATCGTGGGCTCGATCTTCCTCGGCTTCGGCATCATCTTCGGCGTAGAAACGTATCTGCGTTTCGACCAGGCGCTGATCCACGCGAAAAGCGCGAAGAGCATACGGCCCGTGTCGCTGGCGCCGGCGGGCTTCGTGATCCGCTTCTGACCGGCCCCACAGCCGGGTGCCCCGCTACAGTTTCTGGAATGTTTGCACCAGTGTTTGCCTACCCACGGCGCCGAACAACAGGATTTGTTCCGAGGTGGCCGTGAACTCCGCACGTTCCACCCGCAGTGGGCGTGCTGGGAACGCGCAGGTTTCCGTCAACGTGAGCGTAGCGCCACTCACCATGCCCGTACCGGTTTTGCGGGTATCGCCGCGCCCGATGTCCTCGACTACGTTCACCGTCAGACCCGTGGCCTGCAGTGTCGACTTGTTCTGGTAGTCGAATGCTTGCGTCGCTCCGTAGAGAATCACCGAGGCCAGCACGTAGATGCCATCTTGGGTAACGCCCCCTGCTGGCTTGGGTGGCGCGCCGGGATCGGTGCGGGCCGCAACGAAGTCCCCTGCTTGCGCGAGCAAGTTGCACTCACGCCGTCCGCCCGAGTCGACGCCTGCTTCGAACGCCTCGGTATCGGGCGCCGCATCCTGTGCGGCGCCGGCGTCGGCTTGAACCGAGCTGGGGGTCGGCTCCGCCGCGCCCGTATCGGTCGCGTCGGCAGCGCATCCAGATGTGGCCAGAAGCAGGCAGAGGAACGTAGCGGCCGTCTCGGACTTCATCGCGTGAGACGT
>JAYUXI010000430.1:0-3521 GCA_043753085.1 Myxococcales bacterium
CCAGCTCCCACAAAATGACGCCGAGCGCATAGAGGTCGATGCGCCCGTCGCCAACCTCGTGGCGTGCGATCTCCGGCGCCACGTAGCCGGGCTTGGCGAACACCACGCCCGCTACCGTGTGGCAGCGGCGGTTCTCGCCGCGCGCGGTGCCGAAGTCGATCACCTTCACCTCACCGGCGTAGCCGACCATCACGTTCTGCGGAGACAGATCGCGGTGCACGATTCCGAGCGGCTTGCCGTCGGAGCCGGCGCGATCGTGCACGTGCGCGAGGCCCTGTGCGATCTCGAGCGACATGGCCACGGCCTCGGGCCAGCTGATCTTGATTCCGAGCTGCGCCGAACGCGCGCGCACCTCGGCCAGGGAACGGCCTTCGATGTGCTCGAACGCGGTGAACGGCTCGCCGTCGTCGTCCGTGCCGGCCTCGAGGACCTGAACGACGCTCGGGTGGTTGAGCTGCGCCTGCACGCGCGCCTCGTCGAGAAAACGCGCCAGGAACGAGCCGTCGTGCATGTGATCGCGGCGCACGGTCTTCACGACCTGCGGCCGCTCGGCGCCGTCGAGACCGAACGTGGTGGCGAGGTAGACCTCGCCCATGCCACCCTTGGCCAGCAGCTTGAGGAGCACGCGGCGGCCGACCTGGCGCGGCAAGGAGCGCGCCTCGCGGAAGCCTGCCTTGGGGCTCTCGCCGCGCTGCTGCGTTTCCGCGGCGTCGTCGGTCGGAGGTGCCGGCGCAATCAAGCGGTCGCATGCAGTCATGGCGCGGAAACTAGGGGTGGCCCGGAAGCTCGGCCAAGTTTCGGGCGTTCCCGTGAATGGCCGTACGCGGGGGTCGTCTATCCCTCGGTCGGGAACTGTGCGCGCCGCTCGAAACGTGCTGGCCGCGCTGCCAGGACACCGCAACGTGAGGGGTCAGGACCAAGATGAAATCGATGACGCTGTCTTCTTTGGCTCTGGTGCTCGGGGCATCGGCCCTGGCCGCGTGCGGAGCTACCGGCGGTGGCAAGCCGAGCGTGCCGGCGGCGAGCGCCGCCGCGTCCTGCCGGGTCCATTCCGTACTGAAGCCGCTCGGCGAGACCAAACAGGGCTCGACGGTGGCACTCGGCATCCTGGGCACCCAGACGGTTGCGTTCGTGGCAGACGAAGACGGCCACGCCGTGGCCGCGGTGGACATCGATACCAAGCGCGAGATCGGCCGCACCAAGGTCGGCGGCACGCCGTCGCAGCTGCTGATCGACGAGCGCGGACGTCTGCTGGTCTTGCTGCGAGATCGCGGGCAGATCGTCAGCCTCGAGGCCGAAGACCTCTCGGGCAAGCTGGCCACGCGCTGCACGAAGGATGCGCCCGGCGACGCGGTGGCCCTGGCGTCGGCCGGCGCGCAGATCCTCGTGTCCGGTGGTTTCACGCGCACGGTCGCCATGCTCGACAGCGAAACGCTGGCTCCGAGGCGCTACCTCGACGTACCGCGCGAGCCGCGCAGCATCGTGATCTCGGGCGACGGCAGCACCGCCTTCGTGTCCCACGCCGTCGGCTCGACCATGACCTTGGTGGACCTGAAGGCGGCGTCCGTCACCCGCGTCTCGATGAGCGGTCTGCCGGAACCGGGCGCCAAGGAGCGCCTCGCGCAGATGGTGCCGTTCATGGCGGCCAGCAAGCAGGACGCAGACCCAGGCAACGCTGACTTCTTCGCCAAGGCCAAGCTCGATGCGCGCGGCAAGGACTCGTGCCAGGGCTTCGCGCTGGCGCGGCTGGAGAAGGGCCGCGTGCTTGCCCCGCAGGTCTTCGTCGACCCGGGCAACCCGGACGGAAATCCAGTGGGCTACGGCGACGCCTCGCAAGGCCGCGGCACCGAGGTCGCTGCCATCGCCGTCTTCGACGAGGCCACCCGCACGGCGCTGCCCGCTTCACTCGACGTGAAGCAAGCCAGCCTCGGCCGCATGTCGTCGCTCACCGGCGGCGAGGAAGCGGTCACGTCGTGCATGCTGCCGCGCGCCGCTGCGGTCGATGCCAAGAGTGGCTCGCTGCTGGTCACGTGCCTCGGAATCGACGCGCTGATTGCCTACGACGCCGAGTCGGCCATTCCGGCCCGTGCAGAACGCAAGCGTTGGAGCGTGGGCGCTGGCCCCACCGGCGTGGCCGTGGATCCCCTCGGGCATCGCGCGGTGGTGTTCGGGCAGTTCGATCGCACCCTCACCGTGATCGCGCTCGACGTCGAGCCCAGGTGGGGAGAGCCCTCGCGGCCGCCGCTCAACCCGCGCGTCGCGCTGGCTTCTCTCGAGGGCAGCGACGTGTTGCCCCCGGCGTTCGCGCTGGGGCGCGTGCTGTTCCACGCCTCGGGCGATCTGCGCATCTCGAAAGATGGCCGGGCGTGCGCTTCGTGTCACCCAGACGGCCGCGACGACGCCATCACGTGGGCCACGCCGCAGGGGCCGCGCCGCTCGGTCATGCTGGCGGGCCGCCTCGAAAAGAGCGCGCCCTATTCGTGGAGCGGCGTCGAAGACGATCTGCACCAGCATCTGCACACCACGTTCGAGCGCCTCGATGGCTCCGGCCTGCGCAACGTGGAGCTCGACGCCATCGTGGCCTACATCCGCGCCTTGCCGGCACCCGCCCCGCTCCGAGAAGACGCCGCCAAGGTCGAGCGGGGCCGCGCCATCTTTCACTCGCAGCAAGCGGCCTGCGCCACCTGCCACACCGACGGCCTGCTGACCGACAACGCCATGCACGACGTGAAGAGCAAGAAGAGCAGCGACGAGAAGGGCGAGTTCAACACCCCGAGCTTGCACCTGGTCGGCGGCACCGGGCCGTATTTTCACGACGGCCGCTACGCGACCTTGCGCGAGCTTCTGGTCGGCGTCGACGGCAGCATGGGGCACACCATACACCTGAACCACGACGGCGAGCTCGATGCCCTCGAAGCCTACGTCAAGAGCCGCTGAGATGAAGCTGCATTCTGCCATGAGGTGGGTCGCGGCCTCCGTGCTGCTGGTGGCGTCCGCGGCGCAGGCCGAGACGATCAAGCTGTCGGCATTGCCCGCAGCCGCGGTGAGCAAGCCGCCGCCCAAGAAGAAGGTGCACCACGTAAGCGGCCGCGCCGATGGCTTCTTCGTGAAGCGGCGGGCGCCCCATTACGTCACCATCGCCACGACCCAGGAAGATCTGGACGAGAACGGCAACGTCTCCTCGGCTGCATGCCTTTCCTTGGATACCGTATCGTTCGGCGACCCGGCATTCGGAAGCAATCTTCCAATCACTTCGACGATGGAGTGGAGCCCGCAGACCCAGAGCACCGCTGCGATTGCCAACCAGCCGCCGCTGCGCGTGTTCCACCGCGAAGAAGTCGTCGTCGTGGGCACTGGGGCCACGCTCGAAACGCGCGACGCCATCGTCGACGGCGCCAGCGTCGGCGCCAAGACCATCGACAAGCGCTCGCTGCCCCTGGCGAAGGTGGGCAGTGCCGCCGCCGGCGTCACCGTGTACGCCTTCCGCGAAACCGACCAGGTTCAGTTCGTGGTGGTGGTCG
>JAYUXI010000431.1:0-3516 GCA_043753085.1 Myxococcales bacterium
GTCGACGTGCTGGCCTGCCCCCGGTGCGAAGGGCGCATGCGGCTGCTCGCGATGGTCACCGAGCCACGCGCCACCGCCCGCTTCTTGCGCGCACTCGGCGAGGCGACCGACGTGCCGGCTCGTGCCCCGGCTCGCGGCCCACCGTACTGGAAGAGTCAGGTGCTGCGCCGAAGTGCAGGCGCCGAGCAAGCCGCCGAGTAGCCCCGCGCGAACACTCGGTGTCGCGCCATGACCGCCACGCGACCCTCACCCGGAGAACCAACAGGAACGGGGTAAAACAGCACTCTTGCGGCAGTGCTTGTCGCCGCAAACGCGCTACGGTCAGACCGCCCGCAGACCCGAACTACAGTACACCGGCCGGTACGCGCTCAGGGCCTTCCACCGAAAACTCGCTTGATTTACCTACGCGCTCGACCTTGGGCGCGAGCGTTCCGTACGCGTAACGATCGGCGAGGTAGAGACCGATGGCCGCCGATTCCGTGCCGACGACGTCGCCATCGAGGAGGGTCGGGATCTTGCCGATGGGGTTCGCGGCCATGAGGCGGCTCGAGCGTTTGTGCTCGCCCTTCATGATGTTCACGAACTCGAGCTCGTACGGCACGCCGATCTCTTCGAGCATCCAGAGGGTGTTGGCCGCACGGGAGTAGGGATCGTGAAACAGCTGGATCATGGCGAGCAGGGTACTCGATGCAGTCGACCCGTTGTCCTCGTTCCGTGACCCGTGCCCGTCCGAACCCCGCCAAGATTCGTACGCATGCTTTGAACGGTTCACACGGCGGCGGCCACTCAGGAGCACCCCTTCTTAGAGGAGCTTTCATGCATCGACTTCGCCACCGTCTCTCGCTCGTGCCCATTCTCGTTGCAGTTGGCCTCGCCGCCTGCGACTCGGACTCCAACACGACTCCCCCCAACAGCAGAGGGGACGCTGCTCCTCCGACGAAGCCGACGGACGCAGGCCCCGAACCCGATCCGGTTCGCGATGCAGGCAGCGACGCCGATGCGGCGGCGCCCGCGGCCTTTCCTGCAGCCACCGCCACCGAGCTGCAGCGCGCACTCGACCGCGCGGCCGCCGAGCTCGCGCCAGGCGCGGCTCTGTTCGTGCACCATCCGCGCCACGGAACGTTCGCGGGCGCGGCTGGCTTCGCCAACATCTCGGCGCAAGAAGCGCTGACGGCAGCGCACGGCTTCCGTGCCGGGAGCATGTTGAAAACACTGCTCGCGACCGCGGTGTTGCAACTGGTCGAAACTGGTGTCTTGACCCTCGACCAGACCGTCGCGCAGCTGTTGCCCGAAACCGTACACTCGCGCATCGCGCACTCCGACGCGATCACGGTGCGGATGCTGTTGCAGCACACGTCCGGTATTCCGGAGTACGCCGCGGGCGATTTCGACGGGCTCGTTCTGCTCGATCCGGCGCACGTGTGGACGCTCGACGAGCTCTTGACGCGTGTGGAGGCCCTGGCGCCGACTGGGTTGCCCGGCGCCGCTTGGTCGTACTCGAGCAGCAACTACATGCTCCTCGGCGAGATCGTGACCGCTCGTTCTGGGCGGCCATGGCGACAGGTGGTCACCGCGGGCGTGATCGCACCGCTCGGCCTGGTGCACAGCTCGTCGCCGGAGCCCGGCACCACCAGCTGCGTGCAATGTGCACGTGGCTACGAGCTGGTCGATGGCGAACGCATCGACATGAGCGCGGTGGATCCCTCGATGGCGGGACCGGCGGGTGGTGCGGCCTTGATCACGACGCCCGAAGACCTTTCGAGCTTTCTCACGGGTCTCCTGGTGGGTCCGGCGTTCACGAAGCCCGACTCGGTCCTCTCGCTGCTGGACTTCCTCGACGCCGAGCTGCCCGAGCAAGCGCAGACCGGCTACGGCCTGGGCATCACGCGGTTCCAGCTCGGCGACGTGCAGTACCATGGCCATCTGGGTGCTACCGCCGGCTACCAGGGCTTCATGTTGTTCGAGCCGTCGAGCGGAATGACACTTGCTGGCTACCTGAACCAGCGTGGCGATCTAGGGGCGTTCCTCGTGCCCGTGCTCGAGAGCCTTGCCGCCCTGCCTTGAGACGGCGCGCGGGCTGTCGCTCGTGAATCGAGTCTGAGTTTTTACCGTGGGCGGTGGCGCCGGTCCGTACGTGACCGCGCGCCGCGCCCCGCGATTTCCCGAGGTGATTCGTGTCCAAGAGAAGATCCGCACCATGGCGTGCGGCTGCCCTCGTTTGCGCCTTCGTTTCGTTTCCACAGAACGCACGTGCCGACGTCGTGCCGCCCACCCTGACCCAGCCCGCCCTGCCCATCGATCCGCGCACCACTCCCATGCACCCGGAGGTACGCGTGCTGCTCGAGCTCGAGGTCGACCAGGATGGATCGGTACGAACCGCGCGAGTCCTCGATTCCGTGGATTCTACACTCGAATTCGCTGCCTTGGAGGCCGGACGACGGCTTCGGTTCACCCCCGCCAGCCGCGACGGAAACCCGGTACGCGCCCGGATTCGCTACGAGCTCTCGTTCCCTGCCAAGACCGCTCCCGTAGCCACGGCGCCGCCGCCGCCTCCTGCAAGCGCCGCTCCCTCGGTCTCGAAGGCGACTGCGGAACCGTCGTACGACGCGACGGCCCGTGTCGAGGCGCCGCCGCACGAGCCCACCAAGCGCAGCATCGACCGCGACGAAATGTCGCGCATTGCTGGCACGCGCGGCGATCCGCTCCGCGCCATCGAGCTGTTGCCGGGGGTAAGTCGACCCGGCTTCGACGGCACGCCGATCCTGCGCGGGGCCAACCCGCAAGACAGCCAGGTGTTCATCGAAGGCGCGCCCGCGCCGGGGCTCTACCACCTCGGAGGCTTGGCGAGCGTGATCCACTCGCGCGTTCTGGAGGGCGTCGACCTGGTCCCCAGCAACTTCTCGGTCCGCTACGGACGCAAAGCCGGCGGCATCGTCGAGGTCCGCCTGCGCGACGCGCGTACGGACAGGCCGCATGCAGTCCTCGACCTCAGCTTGCTCGACAGCTCACTCGTGCTCGAGACGCCGCTCGGCGACAAGCTGGCAGTACTCGGCGCCGTGCGCCGCAGCAACATCGACGCCGTCCTCAACTCGGCCGTCAACGGTGCGGACCTCGCGATCACGTCCGCGCCAGTGTACTGGGACTATCAGCACGTCACCACGTTTCGGCCCAGCGCTCGCGATCGCCTGCGGCTTCTCGCCTACGGCTCGAGCGACCGGGTCGCGTTGTTCCTGAAGAAGCCCGCAGATGCCGATCCGGCGATTCGAGGCGCGATCGAGAGCAGCACGGTCTTTCATCGTGTGCAGCTCGGGTACCGGCACCAGTTCGACGGGGGCTCGCAGGTGAACGCGGAGCTCACCTACGGGTACTCCGCCGTCGACGTGAACTTCGGCGCGATCGCTCGGGGCCGGGGGGGGACCAACATGCTGCAGGGACGCGCCGAGTGGAGCGCCGCGTTGTCGCCGCAGCTCCGCGTCACCAGCGGCCTCGACCTTTTGAGCACTCACCTCACGGGCA